>JACQPU010000109.1 GCA_016207365.1 Ignavibacteriales bacterium
ATCGCGATCAGCAGCGCGTATTCCTGAAGAATTTGCCGGCGGATCCGTTTAGTCCCTTTGCGATACCCGACAACCGCAACGGTTGGCAGATAGAGATAAATACCCATAAGCAAGGCGGCATAGTAGGCGAGAACAAGCGGAATGCCTTTGTTTGAGGCCAGTTCAATGTCATCGGGATCACGTTCCGTTCTCACATGTGCGTGATGCGTGATGTGAATGGACCGATAGGCCGACACTGCAACAAGGCCCGGAATTCCGCACAGAAATCCGAACCACCGGTTGACGAGGTGATTCCTGGATAGCAATGAATGACATGATTCATGCATAAGGATCACGAGTCCGTTGAGAGAAAAAGCCATCAGGATAATCGCCGGAATGGACACGAGCAGGTGATCCGCAGAAAGCGCGACCCAGCCACCCAGCAGCCAGAGCCCCACAAAGAGAACCATTTTCCAATTGTATCTCGTATCGAGGGTTTCCAACGCCCGGAGCGCCCTCCATCGTTCTGCAGGAATGCTTTTTCGGGTCAACACATCGATCTCGTGGGGATTATCACAGTTATAGATCCCTGCTCCCGCATCCCGGCGTACTTGGCCACTCGTCTCCATGTCTTTCTCCTTTGATGATGGGGTATACACGAAAAGACATGAAGTCACACAACAATGTTGTCATTCTTTCGTCACGAAGTGGTCAATGTTTCGCCGATTTCAATGAACTCTCTCGAATACAGATCTGGCGTAATCGGTCGTTCCACATTAAAGCGATTCAGAACACATGTCCGAAATTAAAATACAGTCCCGATCCTTCGTCGCTCCATCCCACATCAAGCCGCACAACAAACGTATCCATGAGAAACCTCAGACCAGTGCCGATGTCTGTCCTCCATCCGCGTCCACGTATGAGCTTGTGTGCGTTCTCGTGCACCTGCCCGGCGTCGTAGTATACCAGTCCCTGAAATCGCCAGACGATCGGAAACCGTGCCTCCAGATTTCCAAGCACCAGCGCTTTCCCAAGGAATCTGTCCTGCGGAAATCCGCGCAGGGTCCTGTTTCCGCCGAGACTCGCATACGTATGCACCGGCAGACCCGTTCCGTCAACGATCTGACCCATAACCCTTACGGCAAGGATTGTTTTGGGGTAGAACAACGCTTCATACGTTTGCAATGCGAGAGAGGCAGACGTAGCGCGATAGTCACCCGCAAAGCCGCGCTCGGCATCAAGTTGCGCCACGTACCCCCGCGAGGGATTAATGTAGCTGTCACGTGAATCGTATCGCACCGAAGCAGTCAAGCTCCACCCTGAACTCCGGCCGTGATTGATCGAATCCAACGTGCCTGCAAACAGTCCGGACGACACATAACCGACATTGTTCACTGTCTTGAATTTCAATCCCACCTGTGTCACGAGCTTTCTGCTCCACCCCCTGCCTGCCACAAGCTGGATCTCCAGCGGTTCTTTGGTGTACGTCTCGTGGTTCTCGGCACGTGTGCCGGATCCGAGACCGTAGAAATTATTCTTGAGATACCTGTCGTAGTCAGCGACAACGTCGAGGGAGACCGGATAGGTCGTACCCTGGCGAACTTCGAAGTCGGGCACCGAAAACACGAACCGATACCAGCGTTCCCCTTTCGTGCTGTTGAAGACCGTGATGTCGACCGATTCCGAATATCCGAACGGACTGAGCAGAAATCCCTTGGCCCCGTATCCAAACCCGACATCGGTGTCGTAGCTGAGAATTGGAAGGACTTCCAGGGACCGTGCCGGTCCGGAAGCGGCTCTGTCGATCCTCATGATGCTGTCAAGACTTACCTCGGCGAGAAGGCCGTAGTGATCCGAAGGATACAGCCCTCCTGTCGGCTTGTTCACAACGACCGAAACAGACTGCACATCCGATGCGCGGAATCCGCCCCCGAAGAACACATGATCAATGAAACGCGGAACGCCGTCATACCAGACATCAAGCTCATCAAGGACGTCGGGATCTTCGGGAAGACGGCGGGAATAGGCAGTGTTCGGGTTTGAAGGATCCCAGGTCATCACATCCCCAGCCGGCACAGCGTGAACAAACTGTTCCGCCAGCAAACGGATTTCCTCCGAATGCTCCGTCGCATTGAAGTCCCCGCCGAGAATCAATGGCGTATCGTGGAAATGCGACTCAACGAGCGCGAGGAGTCGGTTCACCTGCCCCAAACGATTCCGGGCACCGTCAGAGAGTTTTTTGAAAGCTCTGGTTCGTTCAGCAGGGGAAAAATTTCGGGTTCGGACCAAATCCTCAAGGTACTGCCGCGACGCCGAATCATCCGGAACGTCGGAGGGGATATGAAGGTTTATCACGATGAACGAGGATGCGCCAATCTTTATTCTCCCAACGAGCGCGACATTCTGCTCCGTGAAATGAAAAGAGATCACGTTCCCGGGGGCGCCAAATCCCTCCGAAAGCTTCCACACGTCCACAAACTCAAGGTCAAGGTCTTTCCGTGCGAGGATCACAAGCCCTTCGTTCAGATTGACCGGCAACCCAAGTCGCCCGATTTTGATCCCCGCATTGACACGCGTCCTAATCCAGTCGTACCCGAGCTCTCGGGCAAAGAACGAGCCGAGCGTGTTGACGGGATTGCACTCCTGAAGCAGAATGACATCGGCTTGGGTCCTGCGAAGTTCCGTCGCAAGGCTGCGATACCTTTGCTCTCTGACGGAATCGGGTTCGTAAACACCCATACTGAACGTGCCCCTGTAATCCAGGCCCGACCAGACATTCATGGTTACAACCTTGAGAGACTGCGACAGGACCGGCCCCAGCGGGGTCAATCCTGTCCACAGGAATGCAAGAACCACTGTGAGATGTCGTATCATCTGTCTTGAGGTTCTGTCCCTCTCAAAGTATGCTGCGTTCCCCGCTGATCTGTCACCTTTTTGTCAAACACCCGTCAAGTGTTCTCAGCGTCCGCCGCTGTTTGTCCGTACGTTTGCCAGGAAATCCTCGAGGCGAACTTTTTTTTCGCCGACACCCATCCCTGAGAGGTCGAGTGAAGCGCCCTCTTTTTCCGTCGATCCAACGACACTGCCGACGATTCCACCAAGGATTCCGACGTACAGGGCAGACGTGTCAATGTTCCTTTCATGCTCGCCGCCCGATCCAATGACCACGGCTGCCAACGCTCCGGCCGCCATTCCGGCACTTGCTCCCAGGAAAGCCCCTGTGGAAATTGCATGTTCCCGGATTTCGCTAACCCGCCTCACCTCTTCGAGTGGTACGCTGAGTCGTTTGCCATTTGTAATGACGATGATGGATTCCCCCTCAATGGACTCGATGGATGTCTTCAGAATCACGCGGTTTCCCGTGAGCTGAATCCAAAAGGATTGCGAACGTCCCAGGTTCCAGGAGATCAAAGTCATCATTATCACCGCGAAGAAAATTCTCTTGTTCATGATTCTTTAAGAAGTCCGACGCGGGACTTTGCCGCGGCGATTCTTCCGGAAGGTCCTGGTTACCACTGTGCTCTGGAGGCTCCGCGGATCGCGTATCCAACAATGAACGAAATACGCTGGCCTTCAGGATTCGTCGTCAGAGCAACGTTGATCGGAATACTGACACCGCCATAATTGAAACTCTTTCCAAGGGCGATCGTAAGTGCCGTCCGCGGATGGCCGGACAGAAGCACATTGGGGCCCAAGCCGAACTCCACACCGTCCGGCAGGCGAACGCCAATTGCAAGCGTCGCAGTCGGAAAGAATTTGCTGTATTCCACCCCGGAGATGAGCGGAACAACCTGAATGACGAACTGAGGTCCACCACCTTCCGGAATCACCTGGTACTCAAAATGCCAGCCAAACTGGCTGAGAAGCCGGCCGAATCCGTTCTTCGTCAATTCTCGTGCGAGACTTCCGTCTCCGGCAACGTAAGTGACGCCCAGACGCGGCCCGCTCATGTTCCTCTCGGCAAAACTGACCTCATCGTCAACAGGCCGAGCCTGAGCAAATGCCCTTGATCCGCCCCCAAGAGTCAGAACGACGGATAGAATCAGAGGTAACGTACGCATGGGATACTCCTTTCGTGAAAATAGTAATGGGAAACAATCCGCGAGACCATTGCCTATATCCTGGCAATGAGGATTCGCAGTGATTCCACCAGAATCCACAGAAGGAGAACCCGCCACCAGTACGAGCGGACAATTCGGTCTTTGAGCCGAACGACACTTGAAAACAGAGCACTCGAAACCATGACGACTCTCCTTGTGTTCCCACACCTAATCTACAGCCAAACACTCGGAGCGTTGTCACATACTTGTCAGAGATTGGTCAAGAAATGAACACGGAGTCCCCCCTTCTACGGCTGCCGGTTACCGGACGAACTTATAACCAACGGTATGAACCGTGAGGAGATGCCTTGGCTTCGCGGGGGATGGCTCGATTTTCTTTCGAAGCGAAAGAATGTAGTTATCGACTGTTCGTGTTGTTGGAAGTGATTCAAACCCCCACACATCGTTCAGGATTTGATCGCGGGAAACCACCTGTCCTTCTCTCTGGACAAGGTACTTGAGCAGTTGGTACTCCTTGGCGCTCATGACGATCTTCTTCTTTCCGCGAACGGTTTCTTGTTTCTTGAAGTCCACATGGACGTCACCAATCTCTGTCTCTTCGATATCGGCCATTACTTCCGACTGCCTGCGGAGGAGAGCCTTGATGCGCGCCAGTAACTCCCGTATGCTGAACGGCTTTGTGACATAATCGTCCGCCCCGAGCTCCAGCCCAAGAACCTTGTCCGTTTCTTCCCCCCTCCCTGTCAGCATCAGGACAGGCACATGATTCCCTCCGGCCCGAAGTCCACGGCAAATTTCCATGCCGTTCATGCCTGGCAGCATAACGTCGAGTACCACCAAATCCCATTTCTGCTTCCGTGCCTTTTCAAATCCCTTTTGCCCGTCGGACTCGGATTCCACCTCATAATGCTCTTGCCGAAGATTATCCAGAAGTCCGCGAAGAATTGCGGGGTCATCTTCGACAACGAGAATGCGTTTCATGCGGTCTCTCCCGTGTTGATTTGGACAACGACAATGGTCGTATCATCCGACTGAGGCTCGTCGCCGATGAAGTTTCTCACGTCCCGCAAACATCGTGCAGCAACAGCGCGGGCCGACCGCTCGGCGTGGAGAAACGAATTCTTCAGACGATCCATCCCGAATTCCTCCTGTTCGGTGTTCATCGCTTCAAGAACACCGTCGGAATAGAACATGAGAACGTCGCCCGGGCGAACATTGAGCGTCGTCGGCTTAACAAGGTCTTGAAAGACTGTTGCACCGGCAGGTCCGATAATCATCCCGCTTGCGTCCACTTCATAAAGGCGATTCCCGCTTTTGAGAAGTACCGGCGGGTGCCCTGCGCTTGCGATGTCAACGGTCCGGCCCTGAATGTCAAACACGGCAGCCGCGGCCGTTACGAACGACGATGCTTCCATCGACGTTCCCAGGAATTCCTGAAGATGACCAAGAAGATCGCTTGCGTGCCGCACCGACGCCCGCGTGGATTGCACAATCCCCTGCATTTTGTGCACATAGAGTGCGGCGGGCATGCCTTTGCCCGACACATCAGCCACAACGGTACCAAACAAACCGTTCCCGATCGGCAGATAATCGAAATAATCACCCCCGACATGCGTTGCCGGAATCATGGTGCCAAAAATATCCAAGCCCGGAACCTTTGGCGCGCGCGAGGGTAGAGCGTTTTTCTGGATTTCCCTGGCTTTCAGCAGCTCACGTTCCAGCGAGCGTGCCTTCCCCAGCATGCGGTCGGTCTGTTCGAAAGAGTTTTTCACCCGCAACAGGAGTTCCTCGAGGCTGAACGGCTTGGGAATGTACTGATCGGCCCCCATTTCAAGGCCTCTCAGCCGCGCGCGTTCGTCGGCAAGTCCCGTCAGCATAAATACCGGCGCCGGGCATCCCTCCTTCTTCAGCCTCGCGCAGATGTCGAAGCCGTTCAGGCCCGGTAGCATGACGTCCAGAATGATCAGATCCGGCGTATCCTTGCGGGCACGCCGGAGTCCCTTTGCTCCATCCTGCTCCACCAAGACGCGGAAATGCTCCCTTTCAAGATTCTCCTTGATGCCACGCCTGACAGCAGGATCATCTTCAACCAGAAGGATGGTCTTCATCGCAGCGGCAGAATAACAGAAACGGTTGTTCCCTTTCCTTTGACACTCCGGACCTGAATTTTTCCGCCATGTGCCTCGGCAACATGTTTTACGAGAGGAAGACCCAGCCCCACACCTCCCACCTGCTGCGAACGGACATCCCGGACCCGGTAGAATTTCTCAAAGATGTGCGGAAGTTCTTTTTCCGCAATGCCGATCCCCTTGTCCGCCACTTCAAGCACAATCGCACGGCCCGATTTCCTGGCCGTCAACCGTACCTGCCTGGTTTGTATGGAATACTTCAGCGCGTTGGAAATGAGGTTCATGAGCAACTGTTGGACGGCGTCGCGATCCATCCGAATTTTCGGAAGGTTGCGCGTAATGCGTGTCGTCAGCTTCCCGCGCACAGCCCGGACTTCATACCCCACGCTCTTGACCACCTTCCGGATAACATCTTCAATACGCCCTTCCTCAAACTGATATTCTTTCAGACCCTTTTCAATTTTCGCGAAATTCAGGACGTTTTCGATCAACCGCGTGAGCCGCTCGCTCTCTCCCTCGATGATTTCCAGATATTCTTTTCGCTGCCTTGCCCCGGAAACCCTCCCGAGCCGCAGCGTTTCCGCAAACATTCGAATGGATGTGAGGGGCATGCGAAGCTCGTGCGAGACGCTCGAAACGAAATACGTCTTCAATTCGCTCAGCTCCTGCGCGCGTTTTCTCTCCTCCTGTTCGAGGAACATCCGCTCCTGCACTCTGAGGCGTTCGAGGATGTCTGCCGCGTGCGCGCATGCGGTCGTAATGAGATCCACCTCCTCCGGAAGAAACCTCTCCCCCCGTATTCGGGGTGAAAGCATCAAAACGCCAAGCACCGCTCCTGTTTCTTTTGTCAGCGCAACGGCCAGGGAGAATCCGGCCTCATCCAGCCATCGGGTCAATCCCGGGTTCGCCGGCGGTCCCGCGAGCTTCGCCGCATCGGGAAGCGCAACGCGCGTCCACGACTCCGCGGTTTGCGGAAAAGCGATCCGATCGGCCGCGCTGCCGCCCCTCGAGTGCCGGAGACGCAGACTCCCCTCCACGGCTTCATAAACGGCAAGTCGCGACGTCGGAACGAGCCTTCCAATGCTTTCCCCGAGCTCCCGGAATAAACCATCCGGAGTCAGGGCTTTGTGCAGATGTTCCGTGATTGCTCCAATCGCCGTCCGGAAATTCGCGCGTGCCGCGAAGAGCGTTTCGTCAAGAATGCGCTGGAGCCCGTCGCGTGCAGGAACAAAAAGGAAGGCCGCGAGGAGAGAGACACCGGCGATCACAAGATAATCCTCGAAGGGGACCTGGCCGCCAAGCGAGGAAGTGACAAGGAGAAATCCAAGGACAAAGGCGATGGAAATAAAGAGAAAGAGAATCGTGTAAACGATACTGCGGTTAATGAGAACCTCAATGTCGAGAAAATGGTACTTGAGGAAGGACATCGAAAAGGAAAACGGAATGGCAAGGAAGAAGATCGTCGCGAACTCTTCCGGCATGAAGTAGGTCGAAAACAGAATTTGGGGAAGCACATGAAACACAAGGAATGGAAACGCGCCGATGCAGATTCCCCAGACAATCCACTGCATCTGTTTCCGTTCCTCACCGGTCGCGGCATTTTTGAGCGAAAGAAGCACGCACAGAATCGCTCCCCCGATATAGAGAAAAAGAGAAATGTGGAACAGATCAAACAGCGTCTGAAACGACACGAAGTAATCGGTCGACCCCGTACGAAGGTCGAGAAGGTGATTGACACTCAACCCGACGGCCAAGCCAATGGCCGGAACAAACGTCCAGAAAGCGGCCCGGAGATTCGAGGAGGTTTTTGGGGTCGGATAGATCAGCGTGAAATAGAAAAACAGCGACACGACCCCCATATAGCCAAAGAGGAAAAGCAAGCGATCTATAGAGCTCATCCAATCCCCGGGCTGAACGGCTCCGAGGGTAATAAGGATCGTGACAGCAAACGCCATCATGGTCCATTGGAGCACCATACCGGTCAGTCCACGCGGCGCATTCCACAGAATGAAGACGCCGATGATCCAGACGATAATGCCGACAATCGTTGAAATGACCAGAAAGCGGGGAGAGGGATAAAACGGTACGAGCGTTATGGAAGTCTGAAGGGAGCCGCCGTTCCGCGCAACGACAATCGGGACGGTTCCTCCGATGGTACCCATATCAGACAGAAATTCAACCGCTTCCGGAAGGGGTACACGGAGATTGTTCCAGCTCAGGAGAATGTCGCCTTCTACCAGATCGCGCGCTGCATCGCGGTAAAGAACGCGTGTGACAAGAACACTGTCGCGCGATCCCGAAACCTCAAACGGCGCCGCAGGCCTGCGGGCAACAGACGGCAGGTGTACAAGACAGAAGACAAGAAGGAGAACATCGAAGAACAGAACGACCACGAAACGG
>JACQPU010000107.1 GCA_016207365.1 Ignavibacteriales bacterium
ATATGGTACATGTCCGGGGAATGCTCAAACAAATCCATGTAGCGTTCTTCGGAACGCCTGAGCCTTTCAAAAAGAGCGGAATTTTCAAGGGCGACCCCGATCTGGTTGGCAAAAGCCGCCATGAGGTCCAGCTGCTTGTCCCTGAAGGCTTGCCGGTCTCCGCTCGCGACGATGATCAATCCGGAAAACGTGTCCTTCATCATGATCGGTACAGATGCCCAAGCGCGGATGGTTCCGTACGGCCAGTCCGCCCCACCGTTGCGCGTGCCCGGGTGGCGCACAATGCGCGCGGAGCGCATCCATTGCAGGGAGGGATCATCAACAGACGCGCCGGCAGGAACGATGGACCTGTCCTCCTCGGCCGTTCCCCGCGATGCTTTGAGCACCAACACCCCTCCTTCCACGTGATAAATCCATCCATACTCCACCTGCAGCACATTCCGCACCTCCTGCAATGCATTTTGGAGGAGATAGCCGATTTCTACCGCGCGGTTGACAGCCTCGGCGATTGCATTTAATGCAATGACTTCCTGCTTTTGCTCCTCCAACAGGCGTCCGTAATTGAGCGTGAAGTAGACGATCAGGAAGCCAAAAATCCCGACGGTAATAACGCTGACAAAATCGTACCAACCGAGCTTGTAATCGCTGAAGACCCGGACCAACACGATGGTCACCATGGCCACGACAACCGCCGTTGAAGCGACGATCTGCGCCTGCTCAACAGGCCCCAGCGTGGCCCGGAATTTCCGGATGTTTCGAAACAGATTCATGAAGACCCCGCGGCAACGCGGGAGGACTGGTTACTTCGGAAGGTATTTTTCGAGGACATCATTGACTTCCTGCTCATCGATCGGTTTCAGGATGTAGTCTGCGGCGCCCAGTTCACGGGCAACCTTCTTGGCGTGAAAATCATCCATTGCCGAGACAAACACGACAGGCTTGCTCGCAAGCCTGGGAAGCTTCTTGATGTGTTCCAGAAGGTCAAACCCGTTCATGTCGGGCATCCGGACATCGAGGAGAATGAGATCCGGCTCGTAACTCTGAAGCGTTGAAAGCGCGTCCGCTCCGCTCGCAGCTTCTCTGACAATATACCCCTTTGTCTGAAGAAGCTGTGTGAGAACCCTGAGCCAGACCGGTTCGTCATCGACAATAAGAATTTGTTTATGGTTGCTCATTGGTTCCCCACTCCATTCAATTTCCAAGATACAAGAAGCAATGATTGAAGTCAATCATGTTGTGGAAACCGGCCATTTTTTAGTGGATTCACAATCATGTCGGGCCGAATGACTTCCAAAAAATACCGTCAGTCGGGCGGGTTGGTGCCTGATCGTAAATCCCGGCTCTCATGAATTCTTCTCAGGGCGATCTCTACGTAATCAGGCCTCGTTTCATACCCTACATAGTGCCGTCCGGTTTGCACAGCGGCAATACACGTCGTTCCACTTCCTGCAAAGGGATCCAAAATGAGATCACCTGTAAAACTATAAAGTTGGATCAAACGCCGGGGGAGTTCAACGGGAAACGGAGCTGGATGACCGACCCTGCGTGCGGACTCCGTAGGAAAGCTCCACACGCTCTTCGTGTACTCCAGAAATTCATCTCGGGAAATCGTACTGCCACCCTGTACGCCGTTTCGCGAGAATTCGCCCTTTGAGAACACGAGAACGTATTCGTGTACGTCACGAAGAGTTGGATTTGAGGCGGATTTCCAGCTCCCCCATGCCGTCGACGGTCCGGCGCTGGTCCCTTTGTTCCAGATGATTTCCCCGCGCATGGAAAGACCAAGATCGATCATATCCTGAGCAATGTATGCATGAAGCGGGATGTAGGGCTTTCGGCCGAGATTGGCGACATTGACGCATGCACGTCCTCCGACAACGAGAACACGCAAAACCTCCCTGAAAACTCGACGAAGAAAGTCCCGGTACTCGGCAAGCGTGAGATCCGTATCATATTCTTTTGTGACATTATAGGGGGGGGAGGTTATCATGAGGTGGACAGACTCGTCCGGAAGCTCAATCATGGATTCGCTGCTCTTGCAATACAAGCGGTCGATTGCGTCGGGGAGAGACGGCCGGCTCACCGACTCGTCTTTCTGCAGCGGAACGGACAATCCCTCATACAACCGACTGCCATAGAATCTCGATGCATCGTGGCTTATTCGGCCGGTCGTTCCGAATTGCGACGTGCTTGTCGGATTTCGTTTCTTTCCGCCCACGGCCTACATTCTTTCAATGTCAACGCGTTTCCGAATCCATTGCGATAAATCGGAAACACTTTCTTCGCTCATGGAATGGGGAATCAGATACTCTTTATAGACGAGTTCCGCGTCTGTTTCTGAGAGCAGCATCCTGGCTCGCCGGGCAAACTCAACGCCAATGATCGGATCTTCCGTCCCATGGGCAATAAAGAATCCCGTTCCCTTAAGATCCTTCCATCGGAACGCGAGCGCTGTGTCCTCGAAGATATATCCACTGTGGGCAACAACGCTATGGATCATTTCTGGCTTTGTCAGGGCACACGCGTACGCCATGACGGCTCCCATGCTGAACCCCAGAAGAATGATCCGGTTTGGATCAACCGGATAATGCTTGCGTACATCCTCCAAGAATTGTACAAGCCTTTCGTAGCTTTCGGCAAACTGTGCGGGCTCGGGGGTACCGATATGCAGTGTCTCATACCATGTATATCCGCCGTACGGGAATGACAGCGGGGCACGAACTACAACGAGGAGGGCATTTGGGTCGAGATACGGTTGCAGACCCAGCAGATCTTCTTCATGGGCTCCCCTTCCGTGCAGAAGAATAATAGCAGGGCTACCGGCCTTCGTTGGATTAAGGTCCCTCTGAACGGGCACTATGGTGTGGATGAGGGTGGATTTAATCGTCTGCATGCGAATCGGCTGGGGAGGGAAATGTACCACGGTTCAGGGTCAGACTCAATATGAAACTTTTGTTTTCGATGGAGTGTTCAATTTGCATCTCGTCTTTTTTTCGCTATTTTCTCACTCGAATCCAACAAGCTCAAGGACCATCGCATGGCCTTCGCAAGCAGATGTTTTTTGATCACAGCCGCTGGCGCTTTGTTTGCACAGGGATGCAGTGATCTCGGTACCTCGAATGTCCCTGATTTTCCTCCTGCGATCAACACGGTCTTGCCGGCGACGGCGATAGTTGGCGACACGATCACAATCAGCGGATCGAATTTTGGACCTCTACAGGGCGGCAGCACGCTGTTCCTGAATGAGTGTGTGACTGGGGTGATCATAACATGGAGCGACGGACAGATCCGTGCCAAGGTGCCGAATATCGCCTCTACCATCTCAGTCCGGATCGTCGTGGGCGGCAGATCGAGCAACAGTGTGGGGGTTTCTGTGTCGAACCACTCGGCGGGGATGGTCTCCTACGCTTGCGACATCAGGCCTATCCTGAACTTTGGCTGCGCGATTTCAGGGTGCCACACGGGGTCAAGTCCATCAAGCGGATTCAACCAGTCAACATATGCAGGGCTTCGAGCAGGCGGTGTTCATTACGGATCGAATGTCATCATCGCGGGAGATTCCACAAACAGTGAAATTATTAAAGCGATGCGGGGGACGGCAACGGTGGGCAGAATGCCCATTGGAGGTCCCTGGCAAAGCACGGGGGTTCCGGATTCCCTTATTCGAAGAACGGCCCTCTGGATTCAGCAGGGCGCGGCTTTCAATTGACGTGGAACCAACGAAAAGGATAGGCGAGGGGCAGACTACCGACGTTTTTTCCGTGAAGAGTATTTCTGTTTCTTCTCGCGCAGCACTGCGGCCTGGATGATCGTGCTGTAGAGATCGGGCCCCAACATGCGTGCAAGCGCTTCCTCCTGTTCAAGCCTGCGGCGAAGCTCACCGACATTCCTGATTCCTTTCTCGTCAAGAAGCTGCATGATTTTCTTCATGTTTTGCCGGTCGGGAGTCTCCTCTCTCCTTCTTCCTGTCATGATATACGCCACATCCAGCCCTGCCTGTCGCAGCAGCTCGCGCACCTTTGGCCCGGGGGAATTAATTCCCGACGCATAAATATTCACATACTGCAGGCTCCTCCCAATGGCATCTGCCAAAGCCTTCATTGTGCCGTACCGTCGCTGGATCTCCTCCCGCAGTCGGATACTTATTTCTTCTTTTTCATCCACTATAATTTCCTATTGTCCTCTTGACAACGGTATAATATTTCGTTATATTGCGGCGCGGTTAATTTTGTCCAAAAATGATATGAAAAAAACCGCAAACAAAAAAGGCGGGAAAAGCCGTCTTAAGCGGGTTCTGGATGAGGACGGGCGGAAGCTGAAGTGGCTTTCAGAATCGACGGGGATCAACTACCAGAGACTCCAGCGCATTACCAACCAGGGGTATGAGCCGACGCTTTCCGAGGCTGTGCGGCTTGCTCAAGCGTTGCGCCGCTCCCTGCAGGATTTGTTCCCATCTCTGGATCTTGCCGGCACGCTTATTGACCCATCAGGCGGGGGTTCTCATAGAGTCTCTGTCACAAGAGCCACAAAACGGCCATAATCTCAGAAGACCGGCCACAAGTGGACTCTCAAACGCGGGGGAGAGGCATCACCGCGAACCGGGGGTTGGAGTCTGATCTTTGTGAGCGTTGCTGGAGGCCTCCAGAAACTGGCGGTGCGTCCCCCGATAACACCTTCGATCTGGCTCAATTGAGAAATATCTCCGTGCTCATATGCCCAAGCCAGCTGATTCTTGAGTCTATGGAATATCGCCATGTTTGATGTCAATCGCTGGACACTGCAAAATCTCTGCGTCATTCTCTTCGCATTTTCCTTTGTGACAACGCATGCACAAGAACGCAATCAACTGAAGCAGCAAGCAGAATCGAGATTGGAGGAAATGACCCCGGAAGAAATTGATGCGAGGATCCGTGAACTCGGCATTTCTCGGGAACAGGCTGAAGCGCGAGCAAGCGAGCTGGATATCAATCTATCGACCTACTTGCGTCGGGTGCCGCCCGCACAAACGATTGCTCCTGCGGTTACAGTAACTGTTCCGACACAGCCGGAACGCGACGGTGATACAGTCCCTTCCGGATTGCCGCGACCTGTGAGGCACAAAGAGTCATTAAAGGGTCAGGCGGGCTTACCGTATTTCGGTTACGACATTTTTCTCTCGATTCCTCCGGCCTTTGAACCGACTGCTGTCGGACCTGTCGACCTCGATTACGTCATCGGACCAGAGGATGTCCTTAGAGTAACGATTTGGGGGCAGGTCGAGTTCCAGAATGAAATGGTTGTGGATAGAAGTGGGCTGATCTTTATCCCGACTGTCGGACAAGTACTGGTTTCAGGCCTTAGTCTTGAACAGTTGTACCAAAAATTGAAAAAGCAGATGTCGAGGTCATACTCCGGCCTGTTATCACAGCCACCGACCGTGTGGCTCGATGTCACACTTGCCAAGCTCAGACCAAAACGGGTTTTCATCATGGGGGAGGTTGAGAGCCCCGGCGGATACACGGTGAGTAGCTACGCTACAGTATTCAGCTCTTTGTACAGTGTGGGGGGACCATCACTACGCGGATCATTGCGTGTCATTCGCGTCATCCGTTCCAACAAAATTATCGCTCAGATTGATCTGTACGATTACCTCACAGGTGCTCAAAACACCAACGATCTCCGTGTGCAAAGTAATGACATTATTTTTGTCCCTGTGCGCGGGAAGACGGTGACGATAACAGGTGCCATCCGAAGACCTGCGATCTATGAGCTGAAACCAGAAGAACATCTCATTTCACTCTTGAAATATTGCGGCGGTCTCCTCCCGACAGCTTACGTTGAAAAAGTGCAAATCGAAAGAATCCGTCCATTCAACGAGCGCACAGGCAACGTATTGGAAGACCGTATTGTCATTGACTTCAGCCTAGGGCCATTGCTAAAATCGACAGAGGACATTGCACTATTCGATGCGGACGAAGTGCAGGTTCCATCGGTGCTCGACGAGATGGAAAACTATGTACTGATACGAGGACCGGTGTGGCGACCGGGACGATACGATCTCAATGCCGTCCGGACTATACGCGACCTTCTTGCCGCGGCCGAGGGAATCCAGCCCAAAGCGTATTTGCCCGAGGCTCTTCTCTCTCGTTTAAATGACGACAGAATGACGCGCCGTATCATCAGGTTTGATTTGGGCAAACTGCTGGATCAGAAAAACCCCGATCACCAACTTGAGGCCCTTGACGAGGTTACAGTATTCTCGATGGAAGCGGTCGAAGTAAAAGAACGATTCATCACGATTCGCGGGGAGGTGAAAAACCCGGGGCGATATTCATACCGTGACGGTCTGACACTTCGGGACCTTATTCTCGAAGCAGGTGGATTCACTGAAAAAACAGAATTGAAACACGCCGAGGTATCACGGCTGCAACCGAGTGGATTGTATGGAGACTCGCTTGCCATCATCCTGAAACCCGGATTGCCATCGACTCTGGTTGAAGGCGCCCTTGGTGCCACACCTTCCGTACATGTTATCCGGGAGAAGGAAGAGCAATTCCTGCTTCAACACAGGGATGAAGTGTTTATTAAACCAAACCCTTACTTTGAACCTCAACAAAATGTCTCTGTTGAAGGAGAGGTCATGCATCCCGGTGTTTACACAATACAACATCGCGTAGAACGGCTCTCTGACCTGATTATGCGGGCGGGCGGCCTGACAAAAAATGCCTATTTGGACGGTGCGGAATACTATCGCGGGGGAAAACGCCTGCTCCTCGATTTCAACAAAGCATATTACAGAAAAGAGTATGTGCATAACGTCATTCTCGACGGCGGGGACAGAATTATGATTCCGCGAAAGCCACATACCGTCTTGGTGACGGGAGAGGTGAACAAATCCGGCCTCCTTTCTTTCATAGAAGGAGATGCCGTCTCCGACTATATTCAGCGGGCGGGGGAACTTACCGACAGCGCCTCTTACGCGCTGCTCACATATCCCACCGGCGAGACAAGGAAAGTAAACTTTGGCTTGTTCAGAGCTAATCCGGAAGTTCTCGACGGATCAATAATTCATGTCCTGAAGGTTCCCCCTGAGCCTGCGCCTGAAACGGGGGTTGATCTGTCAACAACGATTAGGGATGTATTCGCGGTGTTAACGAGTGCAGCAACGCTTGTATTCATAATTTGGCAGGTGTCGCAGTAAGCGGTACACTCCAGCCCGCAGGGCTTCCTACGAACCTATTTCCGGGGGAAATCAATGATCCTGGTTGTAGAGCGCGATGAGACAATGCGGCATGCATTGGCCTTCTATTTGGAGAGTTTGGGGTTCATCGTTCACACGGCCTTAAACGGGCTGGAGGCGGTTCAAATCTTCAGCCGCGATCCAAAGGGATTCCGCGTTGTTTTTCTCGACCTCGACCATTCCCCGGGAGAACTCGTGCGTTTGTTCACGGATTTCCGGGTCATGAACGCTGATATCAAATTCATCGCTGTGTATGGCTTCGCAATACCCCCAGAAACCCTCCGGAAACTTCCTTCCGAAGCGATCGGATTTATCGCCAAGCCGTTCGAACCCAATGACATTCTCTTCGTGCTTCGACGTTTGCTCGGTGGAGATCCGATTCTGTGATTCACGTGGCCCGTTCCGAAACACGGGATCGGGAGGGTCAAAACAAAAGGCTCCCTCGTCAGGAGCCTTTTCTATTGTCACTCGGCATAGTCGGATATTCTTCAGACTGCCTGAGTCGAGCTCTCTCGGCAATACTGATCGAACAGTTCGCGGAGTTGTGCTGCGATTTGCTGCGGGGAATGACCTTCGATCTGATGCCGATGTATCATTTGCACAAACTTGCCGTCTTTCATCAGCGCAAATGAGGGCGAAGACGGGGGCATGCCGTCAAAGTATTCGCGGGCGCGCGCTGTTGCTTCCCTGTCCTGCCCCGCAAAAACGGTGACGATCTGATCGGGCCTCACTTCGTGTTGAAGCGCGAGTGTCAGTCCGGGTCTTGCCGCGCCTGCCGCACACCCACACGTCGAGTTCACCACCACCAGCGTGGTCCCTCGTGAAGATGGAAGCGTCGTGTCGACTTCTTCAGGCGTTCTTAACTCCTTCGCTCCCAACTGCGTCACCTCATCCCGCATTCGTTGAATCAGTATGTCGTACATCATTGCCTCCTTCGTTGGTAGGGTTTTCCTCTCTTTACGATTTACTTCTCACTTCTCACTTTTTGGCGGTACGAAGCCCCGATATGTATCATACCGGGAATCATAGAACAACAACTGAAACTGCTCATCCCTCAGCGTGCCCCCAGAGGGATACAAATAGAACCTCGCGACCCTTGCCGTTGGTTCCCGCGAAGGTCGACCGCGTTCATCGGCATAGAACTCAAGAGCAAAATAGCCATTCCTGTATTCAGCCCGCTGCAGCTGCTTCAACACATTTTCGTGGCTGAAGGTTTTGGGGTCAGCTTCATCAATCATACATCATGCGGATCAAGTCCCTCCACCAGGCCACGGCGCACAAGCATGAGAATCGAGGAATGCGGAACAATCAGATACTTTGTGCCCTCGTACTCGACTTCCACCGCCGCATCCCTGAGAAACACCGCCACATCGCCCGGTTCGGCCTGGAGCGGTATGTATTTCACGGGATCTTTGGGGACGGTGGACCAGGGTTCCTGATCCATGTATTGGGGATTCGGAACAGCATAGCCCGGACCCACTTGCACAATGACCCCGCTCTGGACCTTTTCCTTTTCCTTCACACCGGCTGGGAGATACAACCCGTGTTCCGTTCGATCCTGATCCCTGTCCGGCGTAATCAGAACCTTGTCCCCTACCAGCAATATCTTTTTCTTGACCCTGATGTCCTGCATAGGTTTAAGATACGGACAGATTCCCGTCAAGGCAACTCCTTCAGCCTTCGCTTCAATTTGGACCCTTTATTGCCCCTCTGGGGTTTTTTCCCTACCCTTGCGCACCGGCTGTTTAACGATTTCCGTGTTCCGTCGTTTCACTAATAGCGTCTCATTCTTGTGGAAGAACCAAACCAAAAACAAAGGGGTCTCTCGCTGCTCGAAAGAAGCAGGTCGGGCGACACGTCCGCCTTCGGGGCCCTCATGGCCATGCATCAACAGTACGCTTACATAATCGCTTTTCGCATCCTTCGCGACGATCACCGTCGAGAGTAAATTTACCTCGCGCGATTCTGTTTGCATATCGTCCGACAATCGCGCCGAAATAAGGATGGCGAGCGAGATAGTGGGTGAGGGAATCGAATCCCAGGACGACATCGCCTGGCTTGCCAGTCCTGTCCGGAAATGAAATTACCATAGGATAACCCCTTTTCTTATCCTCCGCGAATGCGAGGGACTTGACGTTCTTGTATATTGTCTATGCTACTGTTGGTCGTTATTTGGCCTCTATGAACTCAAGACATCAAACAAGGAGTCAATATGAAGAAAGTGCTTTATGCTATCGCCGCTTTGTTCGTTAGCGTGGCAGGTGTGTTCGGACAAACCACCTGGACTGTCGATAACGTTCACTCCAATGTAAAGTTCACGGTTTCCCATCTTATTATTTCGGAAGTCGAAGGGAGTTTCCGGGTGTACTCCGGCTCAATCCGTTCAGAGAGCTCGGATTTCACAAGATCGGCCGTTGAATTCGCGGTGGATGTAAACAGCATCAACACCGACAACGGGATGCGTGACAAC
>JACQPU010000110.1 GCA_016207365.1 Ignavibacteriales bacterium
GAAGAATTTCTTGAAGAATTGCAGCATGCAGATCCTTTTTCAACGCCGTGAAAAAACGAAAAACATCAAATAATATAGCCCTTTTTTGCGGCCCAGTCAATTGCATTTCTTGGGTTGGTGTTGTTTATTGATGGTTTTCGGCGGGCGAGTTGGAAAGGGGTTTGGTGAAGCTGCTACGAGCAGCGAAAATCTAACCATTCAGCATCGCTGGCCTTCTTCCTCTTCGAAAGAGAAAGAAAACCAGCGTTGACGAATGAAGAGGTATGTGTATTCTCGCCGCAGCTTTCTCGTCGATCGAATAATAACTCTTTGGAGAACAACGGATGCCACGGCCCCACATAGCATGTATCCTCATCATGATCAGCACACTCATATTCATTGGATGTGCCACCCCTCGCGAAATAACCCGGCCCTCCGACCCTGTCGAAGCCCTCCGCTACGACATCGACTCCATCCTCTCCGACTCGATTTTCATTCCAACGGATGCGGCTATCAAGGTTGTTTCGTTGGATCGAAACGAAGTCCTGTACGAGCGAAACAGCAGGAAGCTGATGCGTCCAGCATCGAACACAAAGCTCCTGACGTCGGCCGCCGCCCTCCTGATTCTGGGTCAAGACCACATATTCCAGACCCTCATTCTCGCCGACAGTCTGCGTCCCGATGGATCTGTGGAAGGGCCTCTGTACATCAAGGGATTCGGAAATCCGGACATGACCACGACGGAGCTTGACAGCATGGTTTGGCAGCTTAAAGCGATTGGAATCAAATCGATTTCGGGGAATATCGTCGCTGATGCTTCATGGTTTGACGATTTGTATTGGGGAACAGGATGGATGTGGGATGACGAGGCGGAATCGGACGAGGCGGGGATTTCAGCCCTGTCAGTTAACAAAAACTGCGTGAAAGTCTCGGTAATTCCGGGGAAATCTTCCGGTGGAGCAGTGCAGGTACTCATCGATCCCACCACCAGCTATGTCTCATTGATCAATACCGCGCGGACGGTCGCGGACACAGCGCTGATTCCGCTCGAGATAACAAGGTTGTACAAAGAACGGCTCAACACGCTTACTGTCTCGGGTGAAATCATGGCCGGCAAGGATACCGTAAAACGCCGGATCACCGTATGGCGGCCCGAGCTTTATACCGCGACGCTCCTTAAGGAGCGGCTGGAGGCAAGCGGGATCGCGGTTCGCGGTCAGCCCACCATCGGAGTCACGCTCCCCTGGTCCCGCGAACTGGCCTATCATCACTGGCCCCTGGATACTATGATTGTAAATCTGAACAAGGCCAGCGATAACCTGTCCGCCGAAAACACTCTGAAATCCGTCAGCGTTGCCCGGGGTGGTATTCCGGGGTCGGCAAAACATGGGCTTTTTCAGGTTAATGAAACGCTGGCCGAACTGGGAATCGATACGACTCAGTACTTCATTGTTGACGGGTCCGGTGCTTCGCACTACAATTTGCTGACAGCGGAAACGCTGGTGCAACTCCTCACGGCAATGACAAGGAAATCCGAGATCTTCCCACTTTTTTACAGGTCGCTTCCGATCGCGGGTGTTGATGGTACGTTGGAGAAACGGATGAGGGGCACGCGGGCGGAAGGCAACCTACGAGGAAAGACTGGATCTCTCACCGGCATTTCAAATCTCTCAGGCTACGTCACAACCGCCGACGGCGAGCACCTTGTGTTTTCCATGCTGATGCAGGATTTCATTCTTCCAATTCGGCTGTATCGGAACGCGCAGGATCAAATTGGAGCATTGTTGGCGGGGTTCACGCGAAATTAGAACGATAAGATGCAAGACGTATGATTTGTCTCGGTGATGGTTCGCCGCATTACCCCTCCGACGCTTCTCAAGCCAAGTGCCCACCTCGCTTTTGTCATTCTGAGTCCCCTTTAGGGGGCGAAGAATCTGCCCCGCATAGCAGGGTTTGTTGCACCAACCATGTTGCTCGGGGCGCAGAGATTAGGCGTTGTGTTCAGATCCTTCGTCCGCTAAAGCGGACTCAGGATGACTTGCTGCGGTTTGAAGGCGGACTCCCCGACCCGGCTCACAGAACTTTGGCCGGGGCGGGCAGGATGACAAGGCTGAGTCTGTCGACTCGTTAATCATTAGTTATTGCATCTTCCGGCTCTTTTTCCTAAGTTTTTCCGCCCATGAGATCGCTCAAATCTGTTGTCCTGTTGGTTGTTTTGACATCGTTGCTTTCCTGCAACAAAAACAAAGAGGCACCGCAACGAGAGACTGCCAGCCAGTCTTCACCGTCACCTCCGGTTCCCAAATTCGACGGCGAGAATGCCTTCAAATACCTGCAAAAGCAGGTCAGTTTCGGGCCTAGGAATCCCGGTTCTGCAGGATATCAGCGATGTCTCTCCTTCCTGCAGACAGAATTTCGCAAGTTTGCTGATACTTTAATTCTCCAGAGATTTCCTTTTCGCACCGCACGCGGCGAATTCTATCGGGGCACGAACATTACCGCGCAATTCAGAAGGCATGACGGACCTGTGATTCTTCTCACGGCGCATTGGGACACACGGCCGTGGGCTGACCAGGATACGGATCCAAAAAACCACGACAAGCCGATACCGGGTGCGAACGACGGGGCAAGCGGGGTCGCTTTGCTCCTTGAAATGGCAAGAATCTTCTCTGTCAACCCTCCCCCATTCAACATTGACATTGTGCTTTTCGATGCCGAGGATGCGGGTGAAACGGGCAAGAGCGAAAGCTTTGCCCTCGGATCGCAATTCTTCGCCTCGAACCTGCCCGACGGTATTCAGTACCGATTTGCAATCAACTTCGACATGATCGGCGACAAAAATCTCGAAATTCGTCGTGAGGCTAATTCCGACGCCTCTGCGCCGGCGCTCATGGATGCCGTGTTCTCAACAGCGAAGATCCTCGGCTTCCCGCAATTCATTGATGAACGCATTGCCGGTATTTACGACGACCACATGCCCCTGAACAACGCTCACATACCGGCAATCGACCTCATCGACTTCAATTATCCCGACGAGTCGAACAAATATTGGCACACCATGCAAGACACACCGGACAAATGCAGTCCGGAAAGCCTTCACGCTGTAGGAACCGTTATCCTCCATCTTCTCTATGGCCAGGGAACAGAACGCCTCTGATCAGCCCGTGGAAACGGGCTCCTTTGCTTCATTCGGGAGATACGAGTGGATCCGGATCCTCTTCCCCGGATTTTTCTTTACCCTCCTTTCGGGGCTGTTCTTCTACGGTTTCATCAATCGTTACATCGGTTTTGCCCCCGACCCACTCGAAGCAATCCTCCTCTTTGCAGGATTAACGCTGACGTCCGGCTTGATGATGTATGCACGGGAAACCCCCAAGCGACGGAAAGCCTTTCAGGAGAATCAACCCAGCAAGTATCTTAGCGCCCGCGCGCGAACGATGAAGGATATGGAACTGCTCGATGACGCCCAAAGCCGCCAGCTGTACTTTTATATCCTCAACAACCATATCCCTCCCCTCTTCCACGAAAAGATCTTCTTCTTCGGAACGATTTATTCCATCATGGTTCAGATCCGACGAACTCTGTTTTGGTTCGCCGTGATCGGAACGGCTGCTCTGGGATTTCAGATTTCGAAGGGATTCACACTGGCAGACCAGCAGGGTCTCCTGGTGTTTACGCTTGCCGTCTGGCTCTTGTATCTCATGAACATCCGCTACAACAAGGCCGACAGGAAAATGCAGGAGAATTATCAGGACCAGATCTTCTGGCTGCAAATGAACAACGATCTCGTGGAAACCATTCTGCGGCGATGGCGGTCGAGCCACCGGCTCTAAAGGTGTCCCCATGCCTTGGCCCCGACGGTGGATTCAATTGACCTTCCGGGCTCCTGAACCTGTTCAGGAAGTCCTCATCGCCTCCCTGACTCCGCTCGGATTCACCGGGTTTCTTCAGGATGATGTTTTGCTCACAGCCACGCTCCCCTCCTCTCTTTGGAATTCGCCAACGAGGAGGAAAATCTATCAGCTTACTGGCGATCTCGCTGTAAAGTTTCCTGGCGAGAATCTCTCCTTTTCCGTCCGAACTGTCGCCCAACAAAATTGGAGCAAGCGATGGGAACGGTCAGCAGGAATTGTTGAAGCCACAAAGCGAATCATCATCAAGCCGGGCTGGAGGAAGCTCAGGAAGCGGGACCTCGGGAAAATCGTGATTCACATCGATCCGAAAATGTCCTTCGGCACCGGTCATCACGAGACAACGCGCCTCTGCCTTGTCTTGCTTGAAGAACACATGAGGAAAGGGGCCAGGGTGCTTGATATGGGGTCCGGAACGGCGGTACTTTCAATTGCAGCCGCAAAGCTCGGGGCGCGTTCTGTACTTGCGATCGATAGCGACCAATGGGCTTTAGCCAACGCGCGCGAGAATGTGTCGAGAAACCGCGTACGCTGCGTGCGGATCCTTCGTGTATTGCCCGCGCGTAATGCCGGACGGTTCGGATTGATCCTGAGCAACATCGATCTCTCCACGAACCTGAGGCATCTCAGGAAATTTGCGCGTATCCTCGAACCCGATGGTACACTTATTCTCTCAGGCCTGCTCTCGAAAGATCTCCCCGTATTTCTTGACGCGCTCAACGGTACGGGGCTTGTTCCAATTGAATGCGTCGAAGAAAACGAGTGGGTTGCACTTGCATTGGGAAAACCTCATGCGAATTAGTTCGATTGATATCGGCACGAATACTGTCCTCCTGCTTGTTGCCGACGTCGAATCTGACGGCGCAGTGAAACCGCTTGCGCACGGCCATGAAATCGCTCGCATTGGGAAGGGGGTTGACCGTACCAAAAAGATTTCCCCCGAAGGCATCGACCGGTTGCGCGTAATTCTCAGGGAGTACGTGGAAATATCGAGAAAACACGGTGCGGAGAGGATCGTTGCCTGCGGGACGAGCGCTCTGCGCGACGCCGAAAACCGCGAGGCGTTCCGGGAAACAATCTTGCAAGAATTCGGAATCAATGTGGTTGTCCTGTCAGGCGAAGAGGAGGCCCGCCTGAGTTATCTCGGGGCTCTTTCCGAGTTCGACGATCGCGATGCCACTTTCGCGGTCCTCGATATCGGCGGCGGAAGCACAGAGATCACGGTGGGCACAGGCGAGCACTTCGATATGAGTCTCAGTCTTGATCTGGGTTGTGTACGCCTTACCGAACGATATCTTAAATCAATACCGCCCTCCAAAAATGCTGTTGCCGAGGTAACATCGGTGATTCGCGAGCAATTAGGACGCATAGAGAGCATCCCGGCAGGTTCCCGACTGGTCGGCGTTGCTGGCACTGTGACGACCCTCGCAGCAATGGATCTTCAGCTTCCCAAGTACGATCCTCTGCGCGTGAACGGACACAGGCTTTCGTTGGCGACGATCGAACGTATGTACGATGATCTCTCAGCCAAGACCCTCGACCAGATCAAGGCGGTCCGTCAGATTCATCCCGAGCGGGCCGATATTCTGCTTGCGGGAGTTGTTATTCTGATTGAAGTTATGAAGAGGATTGGATGGAAGGAGATAACGGCGAGTGATAGAGGACTGCGGTATGGATTTGCTATGAGAGAAGCCGGGGGCAGAAATACGAGATTCTAAATCCGAATCAATTTCGACATTAGAATTTCGTATTTTCACCGCCTCTCATTCTCGAAAGAACCTCCCTTAACGCATCAACCGCTCTGTCCAGGTCTTCTGATGTTGTTTGCCTTCCCATCGAAAACCTGATCGTTGCCCGTGCTGTGGCTTCGGACTTCCCCATTGCCATCAGAACATGCGAGGGCTCGAGTGTACCCGAAGTGCATGCTGATCCGCTTGTCACTGCGATCCCCCTGAGATCCATTCCGATAATCAACGCTTCCCCGTCTATGCCGGGCGTTTCGAACGACACATTCAGAATGTTCGGAATCGATCGTTCGGGATGGCCGTTGAAAACAATCCCGTGAAAAGCTGCCAGTTTCTGCCTGAGTTCATGTTTGAGCGAGCTAATCCGCTTTGAGTCTTCGTCCATCGTTTCTTGCGCGATGTGAGCGGCTTTTGCGAAACCCGCCGCCAGTGGAACGCTTTCCGTACCTGCCCGCCGATTCTGTTCCTGTCCTCCTCCAGTCAACAGCGAATCGATGGCCACGCCTTTTCTGATGTACAATGCCCCAATGCCCTTGGGTCCGTAGATCTTATGCGCCGAAAGCGTCAAAAGATCGACTCCAAACTGCTCAACGTCGACGGGAATTTTTCCAAGCGACTGGACGGCATCGGAATGGAACACAGCCCCCACGCTATGGGCGATTTCGGCTGCTTCGCGGACAGGCTCAATCGTGCCGACCTCATTATTCACGTGCATCACGGAAACCAGCGCCGTGCGGTCGTTCACGAGAGATCGAAGGTAATCCAGGTCAACGGTTCCCGTTTGATCTACGCGGGCGCGATCAACTCTGAATCCCTCCTTTCGCATTGCCAATGCCGTATCCAACACTGCATGGTGTTCAACGGCGCTCACAGCAATGTGATCGCGTCCTCGGGATTTCATTGCTGTGGCTGTTCCGCGCACTGCACAATTATCCGCCTCGGTGCCGCCACTTGTAAAAATCAGTGAGTCAATCGGAGCTCCGATGCAACGGGCAATAGCTTCGCGGCTTTCCTCGAGAACGGCGCGCGCTTTACGTC
>JACQPU010000113.1 GCA_016207365.1 Ignavibacteriales bacterium
CATTTCGGGCAAACGTATTGTCCTTGGCAGCGGCGACCTTTCGGAAGCACTTCGGGCGAGCGTCACGGTTCCGCTTCTGTTCAGTCCTGTCCGACGCGATACCACGCAACTTCTCGATGGCGGCCTGACTTCGAACATTCCGGCGGACGTTGCGCGGGACTGGGGCGCCGATGTCGTCGTTGTTGTGGATGTGACAAGCCCGCTCCGCTCTGTGTCTGACCTGAACGCCCCTTGGGAAATAGCAGATCAGATCATTGGTATTGCGATGCAGTTGGCAAACCAGGAGCAACTCAGAAACGCCGATCACATTATCCGTCCTGCAATAGGGTCACATCTTTCGACAGATTTTCGTGAGCTGGATACGCTGATTCAACGGGGCCGGGAATCGGCCCGGCCTGTAGCGGTGGCGCTCAGGGCCAGACTTCTCGGAGAAACTCGTCAGGAGAGGGAGCAGGTCTACCAGCCGGCAAGATTTGTCGTGAATCTTGCAGAGACGCCTGAGACCTGGCCTGGTGTACCCGTCAATCTCCAGGGACCCGCAATCAGTCTTTCGGACGTTCGGTCGTTTCTTGCCGATCTCCATGAAACAGGTGATTTCGCCCGTGTCGAGGTTCAGGTGAACCAGTTTCAGGATTCGACGGTGTTTGCGCTTCGGGCCGATTTGCATCCTTTCCTCCGTGAGGTCGAGATTCGTGGAAATTCAGTCATGCCGGCCGATTCGCTGCGTCCGGTGTTTGACGGGCTTACGGGGCGCCGGCTCAATGCGCACGCGATACGAGCCGCCATGGAAGATCTCCTTGATGCGTACAGACGCAATGGATATTCGCTTGCCCGGATTATCTCGGCCGATCTGGACACCACGACGGGCCGCGCAACGGTTATTGTCAGTGAAGGCGTTGTGGACCGCCGGATAATCGTCGGTACCACAAAAACCAAGGACTATGTCATTTGGCGCGAGCTGCCGTGGAATGAGCGGGAAGTGTTCAAGGTTGAGAAGGTTGCGGACGGCCTGAACAACCTGTACGGTACCAATCTGTTCGAACAGGTGTCGATTAAGACGCGGGAAGAAGGGAAGGAACAGATCGTCGTGATCCACGCCCGTGAACGGTATACGCGACTGATCCGTCTGGGTATGACGATAGACAATGAGCGAAACATCCAGCCTTCCATTGATGTCCGTGATGAGAATTTTCTCGGCATTGGGTCGGAACTCGGTGCGCGGTTCTTCGGAGGATTGCGCAACAGACTTTTTCTGGGGGAGTTCAAGGCCAGCAGGATTTTCAATTCGTACCTGACCTTCAATATTAGTGCGTACTACGACCTGAAGGATGTCAATGTTTTTAAAGATGAATTCCTGAGCAGCAAGCGATGGGACAGAGTCCGAACGGGGGAGTACCGTCAGGTTCGGCAGGGAGTTTCGATGTCTTTCGGCACGCAGTTGGAGCGGCTGGGGCAATTTACGGTCGAAGGTCGGACGGAGCGACAGCGCCTCTGGAGCATTTTCGGCATGCCCATCGACACGGCGCGCGCCCTTTCGGTCAGTTCCCTTAAAATCGGGACGAAAATCGATTCGCGGGACCGCTTCCCGTATCCGCGGGACGGGGTCGTGATGGAGTTCACCTACGAGTCCGGTCTCGTGAAGAATAAAGAAAAGGTGGGATTCACAAAGATGTACTTCAATTATGAATCCTACTCAACGCCGTTTCCGCGTCAGACGTTCAGACCGAAAATCATGTTCGGATTCGGGGATGAAACGCTTCCCCTGACAGAGCAATTCAGCCTTGGCGGTCAGGAGCGCTTCTTCGGCTACCGGGAGGACAACGCCCGTGGCCGTCAATTGTTACTGGTCAGTCTTCGCTATCGCTATCAGCTTCCTATCGAGCTTCTTTTTGATACCTATGCCATGGTTCGGTACGATTTGGGCCATATCTGGGAAAAGGCCGAGCAGATCCGCCTCAAAGACCTGCGGCATGGCATCGGGGTTGGACTTGGACTTGATACTCCTATCGGTCCGGCCGAGGTATTCGTCGGAAGGGCCTTCTTTATCAGGAAGGACCTCTTTGAAAACCCGCTCAGCTTTGGCCCTGTGAGTACGTATTTCCGGATCGGCTATGCATTCTGAGCAGCGGGTGCAACGTTTGTCGCCGTTCAACCGTAAACCAGAGACAGGCAATACGCCGAGACCATGAGAAATCCCCTCGAACATTCGCCCCGCCTTACGCGCATTTTCTTCACTGTTTTGGCTCTCGTAGTCCTCGGGGTCACCACTCTGAATTTCCTCGACATCATGTTTTTCAAGGCGGTGAGCAATGACCAATGCGGGTGGTTGCCGCGTCCCGACGGCCTCGCCGGAGCGCTGATCACGGATGTGGTTCCGGGTGGAGTCACGGACCGGGCGGGCATCAAGGATGGAGACATCCTCCTCAGAATTAACGAACAGGAATTCAGAACGCCGGGCCAGGCCATGAACATCATCAATCCGATGGCGGCCGGAGAGTATGCGACGTATCTCGTGGAGAGGAGCGGTGTGACGTTTGAGACCAAAGTTGAGATCCTGAAAATGGTCAACGTTACCTACCTCGCTTACTGTCTGATCGGTGTGGGGTTTTTGCTTGTCGGCTACGTCGTGGTGATGACGCGCCCCCAGGGCCGACTGCAGCGCTTGTTCGCCTGGTACAGCCTGGCCGCGATGCTTGTGTTCGGATTTACCGCACTGAACATCAGCCAGGGGGTCGATCCGCAATGGAAGGTGATCACCTTCATATCGGCTTTCTTTCTTGGTCGCCTTGTCGCACAGCCGCTCTTTGTGCATTTTTTCATGTCGTTCCCCGTTCGTCGACCGCTTGCCGACCGTTGGTGGTTTAAAGGGCTTCTGATCGTGCTCAGCATTGCAGCCCTCGTGCCAATCTTCACAAACAAACTGAGCTCTTTGCCCCCGTTACTGGCTCAGTCCCTTATTCTTACTCCATTCATCTTTTTCTTTGCAGGGCTCGTGCTCTTTGTCGTGTCGTACTTCACGCGCATCGATCCCTCGAAGCGACGTCAATTCCGCCCGATCCTCGTTGCCATCGTACTCGGTGTAGCTTCGTTCGGGTACCTGCTCGTCATTCAGGCCGTGAATCGGTTCGTCGTATTCACACAGCCCATTCTTCTCGTGCCGGGGCTTCTCCTTGGCGCCGTACCTGCCGCCTTCGGCTATTCCATCTTCCGCTACCGGCTGATGGATATTGACCTGATCGTCAAACGGAGTCTATTGTACGGAGCCATCACGGCGACGCTCGCGGCCATCTATATCGGAATGGTCTTTGGCGTAGGCAGCCTTCTGGGAGCTCTCATCGGGGAACGCGAGAATGAGATTCTGAACATTACCGCTTTTCTCATCATTGCCTTTGCCTTCGATCCGATCAAACGCCGTGTGCAGGATGGGATTGATCGGGTGTTCTACCGCGAGCGCATGAACTACCAAAGGGCCCTTTTGGAATTCAGCCAGGAGCTTCCGCGACAAATGAATCTCGACCAGATTCTTCACTCGATGGTCAACCGGATCTCCGCCACGATGCATGTCGAAAAGGTCGCGGTGCTGCTGTGCGATGAGATCGAAGGCTGCTACAGCGTCGGAAAGAATATCCCGCCGGAATGCTGCGACTTTGGATATGACGATGACGGCTTCCTCGATCTGCTGAAGCGGACGCGGAGTGCGCAGAATTTTGGATTGTTGGCCGACGAGCCCGAAATGTACACGATGAATTCGCCGGACAAGAGGAAGATTTTCCGATCGGGTGCGGTGCTTTCCGTACCCATGTTTCTTCAGGACAGGCTTGTCGGTACGATTCTGGTCGGGCCAAAATTGTCCGAAAAACCATACTCGCAGGAGGATATCGATCTCCTGTCGACAGTTGGCAGTCAGGCCGCGATAGCCATCGAAAACGCGCGGCTGCATAAAGCGGAAATCGAGCAGCAGCGCATAAGGGAAGAGCTTGCCCTGGCAAGAGAGATCCAGCAAGGGCTTTTGCCCAAGGAGAATCCCGCCATCCCCGGCTTGGATATCTCGGGTATTGCCATTCCGGCGAAAATTGTCGGGGGAGATTACTTCGATTTTATTCAGCTTGACGAAAAGAGAATCCTCGTGGTCGTGGCCGATGTATCGGGAAAAGGAATGTCGGCGGCGCTCTATATGTCGAAGATTCAGGGTATGGTGCAGCTTGCCGCGCATATGTACAATTCGCCGCGCGAAATGCTGACCCATGTGAACCGAAGAATTTACGATGGGATTGAGCGGAAGTCCTTTATTACGATGATTATCGCCCTGTTTGATATGGATCGTAAGGAAGTGATTATCTGCCGCGCCGGGCACAACAAGGCGCTGATCGGTTCAAACGGAAAGCTTGAGGCTCTGGAGGCAGAAGGGATTGGCCTGGGACTGGAACGCGGGCCCGTGTTTGAGAGTACGCTGAAGGAAGTAAGAAGGCCTCTCGAGCCCGGCGGACTGTTCTTCTTCTATACGGACGGCCTGACCGAGGCCATGAATGCACAGCAGGTTCAGCTGGGAGAGGATTCCATTGTATCGCTCATCGAGGCCAAGCGCTCCATGAGTGCCGCGGAAATTCAACGATCACTTACGACGGCTGTAGAAGAATTTGTGGGCACGGCTGAACGACACGATGATTTGACGATGGTGGTGGTGAAAGTGAAGGGTGAAGAAAGCGTGAATCGTAAATCGTAAATCGTAAAACGTCGTCAATCATAGCCTTGTAACAATTCACTATTCACGATTCGCGCCTGCCCGTCATCTTTTTGACGGGATTCACAATCCCAGCCTGCGCACCGTATCCTCTCTTTCTTCTTTTCTTCCTTTTTCTTAGATTCCTGTGTCCAACCACCAAGATAACGTGATGGCAACCAAACCTCCTCCGGCGGTTGAAGAATTTTCCCCTGAGACGCTTGAGAAGCTGGCGTATTCCGTTGTCGCCGATATTGAGACGATGGAGCCCAATGACCGAAATCGTCTTGGCTATTGCGTCTGGACGTATCTCAAGGACAGGAAGGGCACACTGGAAGACGCAGTCCGCGCGGCAGGCTCAAGAACAGCCATGAGCGAAGCGGAAGTTATCGAGCTGATAAGAAAGAGACTGAAGGAGAAGGGACTTGGGGGGTAAGAGGTCAGAGGTCAGCGGCACCTTGAACCTTGAACTTGTACCCAATATCCCTAAGTCTTCCTGTAGTCCACAAAGCTATACCCCTCTCTCACCTCTTCGTTGACAATCACGTACTTGGTTCCTACCAAATGCTCGTAGGGTGGGAAAAACGTGTCGCCATCGGCGTCATTCTCCACGTGCGTCAGATACCACTCATCAGCCTGTTCGAGCATCGCTGAGAAAATCTCTCCCCCTCCGAAAATAAACACCTTTTCCTGATCCTTCAACGCGTTCAGTGCGTCGGGGATGCTTGTGTACGTCTCCACGCCGGGAAGGGTGTGCGAAGTGAGAACGACGTGCCGACGGTTGGGGAGGGGGGTCCGGAGAGATTCGTAGGTGCGACGACCCATGAGCAGCGTGTGTCCGATAGTGAGGCGCTTGAGGCGCTTGAGGTCCTCGGGAATGTGCCAGGGAACCTTGCCGTCCTTGCCGATGATCCTCTTGCGGTTGAGTGCCGCAATAATGATCAGCTTCACACCGCCACTTCAAACTTGATCGGCTCGTCGCACTGGTAGCCGACCAGATTGAAGTCCTCGAATTTCAGCTCGTCCAGCGGTTTGCGCGCGATCTCCAGCTTCGGCAACGGCTTCGGCCGCCGCTTGAGCTGTTCCTTCAGGCCGTCGATGTGGTTGACATAAATGTGAGCGTCAACGACTGTGTGACTGAAGAATCCGAGCTCCAATCCCGCTTCCTGCGCGATGGCATGGGTGAGCAACGAATAGGCGGCGATGTTAAACGGAATGCCGATCGCAATATCGCCCGAGCGTTGAGTCAAGTGACAGTTGAGCTTGTTTCCCTGAACATTGAAAACGAAGGTGTAGTGGCATGGAGGAAGCTTGCTCCAGAGCGCGTTCCCCGGCTCCCACGCCGAAATTACCATTCGCCGCGAGTTGGGATATGTCCTCAGAATCTTGAGCACCTCGGCGATCTGATCGATCTCCCGCACTTCGTATTCTCCCGTTTGCTTATTGATCTGTGCGCTCGGGAACCGGCGCCAGTATCGTCCATACGCCGTTTCAAGATTCCCGTCCTCGTCAGCCCACGCATTCCAGATCTTCGTATGTTGCCGAAGATTGCGGATATGATCCTCGCCGGACACGTACCACAGCACTTCGTGCAGGAGGGCCTTGAAGTTCATCCGCTTTGTCGTGAGGAGGGGAAATCCCTCGCTCAGATCGATCTTCATGTATTCAGAAAAGACGGAGATCGTGTCGACACCCGTTCGGTTGTGCTTCGGGGTACCCTTGTCGAGCACGCGTTGGACGAGATCGAGGTATTCTCTCATGAGAGCCTGGGGGTAAGAAGTGAGACGTGCCTGCACGCCGAAGTGAGTACACAATCCATCGAGATTATGGAATGTTTCGGCACGCAGGCGTGAGAAGTGGCTGGGTGTATCCGTTTTTGCTTCTTACTTCTTACGTCTCGGCTAATTCACGTGAATAACCCCCATCTCCGTGTATCTCCTCAACTTTCCCTTAATCACACTCACGAGCGTTTCATTCACAAAGGGCTTCGTCACATAATCATCGGCTCCGAGTTCTTTTCCGGCCCGCACAATAATCTCGTCTGTGAGTCCGCTCACGAAGATGAACGGCAGGGTTGCAAGGCGCGGAATTTCCTGAAGTGTTTCAAAAAACGCAAACCCGCCCATGGTTGACGTTTCGAGGTTAATATCGGCCAGGATAAGATCCGGTGTGTGCTGCAGAAGGTAGCGGTAGGCATCGTCTGATGTCGTGAACCCTCGGACGCTGAACCCTTCATCCTGCAGCATTCCCGTTACAGCCCTGACCAGATCAGCATCATCATCGATGACGACAAGCTGCGGCCGATGCTTGGGCTGGCGGAGCTCCTGGATGAGGGCAAAGTCCAGCCCTTCAAACTCACCCGCTCGAACGCCAAATTTCCGCCTCAACGCGGTAAGGCTCGAGGGACCCTCGACCCCTTGCGCCGAGGTCCACAGGTTCTTGAAGGCACGCATGTAGGACTCGCGCTTTGCAGAAGCCTCCAGAGCTGCATGTTCCTCAGAGGTGATATTCAATTCTGTTCGGAGTCTCCTGAGATTCTCGGATCGTGAAGCGTCTGGAACTCCCGAGTCCCAGGCCGAAAAGACAGCCCTGCCATATTCTTCAAGCTCTTCCGCATGATCACGCTGAGGAGCTGATTTCTTTGACTCCGCATCGGCAGTACAGGCTTGCCTCCTCGCCTCCGCTTCGAGTTTTTGTCTCAGCATCTCCTCATGCCGTCGCTTGCGCTCCTCCTCGGCCATCCTCCGTTCGTCCTCTTCCTTGCGCCTGAGCGCCTCTTCCGCCTCCATGTTCCTTTTTCGCTCTTCCATGAGCAGCTCGATCCGCTCAAAGTAGGCGTGCACATACATGTTTTTTGGTTCAGCCTCTTTGGCGCAAAAAATTTGCGCCTTTGCTCCGTCAAGGTCGTGACCCTTGAGAAGGTTGTCGACGCGTTTCAGGATTTCGCCGACTTGGGGACTAAAGGGGGATGGCTGGGGTTTGCGGGTAACCATAACAGCGGATGAGAAGCAAAGTGAGTGCCATTGTGACACGGGTCAATAGGTGGGCAGTCGGAAGGACGGTGTTTGTAGATTCTTCAATTTGGCCAGATGGCGGACTCAATAGCGTGTTACGTTACCATCGCCATCCACCTTCATCACACGGACGGATGTGCCGGCATATTCAAGAATGAAGAGATCACCCCGTGGTCCGATGCACACGCCTGTGGGAGCCCATGGACCCTTCGATTTCGCAACGTCGATACGCCTGCCGTCGGGTGTGATTTTTCGAACCGTCTGGTCTGCCGAGACAGCCACGTAGACATTCTCGTTTTCGTCGGCTGTAAGACCCATCACGGCGTGTTCATTTGTAAAGAACAAAAACGCCCTACGGTTTGTGGCGAGGTTCCGTGCAATAGTGCGCACCGATCCATCCCTGCCAACGCGCACAAGATCATGAAGATCGACCAGGAACACAATCCCGCCCGGCGTGACGGTCATCCAGCGGACATTCCGGAAATTCGATACCGCGAGCGTTCGGATCATACCGTCGGATGACTGCATACGGACTGCTTTTTCAGTTCGGTCGATCCAGTATTGCGATCCTTGACGGTCTCGCACGAAACAGACATCGTTGTAGTCCTCGCGAAAACCGCCCCGGGCCGGAATAATGTCCGTCAGTTTTCCATCCGCCCTGAGCCGCCAAACGCGATGCCCCCACTTGTCTGTCGCCTCTCCTTCGTACCACAGGTGCTCGCCGTAGAGATTATCTTCACGGTCAATATGAAGTTCATGCGTGTGGACGTTCCGGACGGCGATGGATTTTGTCACGTCCGGAGATATTTTCCAGACATGCTTCAGATCCGTGTAATAGACATTTCCCTTGCTGTCCATAA
>JACQPU010000092.1 GCA_016207365.1 Ignavibacteriales bacterium
ACATGACAGAGAGGGGGTTCTCGGCCACCGGCGCGGGCTTTCCAAAAAAGGCCGATCGGAAAAATCGGTCAGCGCCTGCTGCTTTATCCATCGTTGCAAGATGAACGAGCTCGTGATTCATCGTGGAGTTGACGCGTTCATTGGCCGGCGATGTCTCGAACACATAGCTATAAGGCGCGATGCTCAGACTGATCAAACAGCGTGGGACTGTCAGGGCGGCGGCGTTCCCGTAGTCGCGAAGATCCTGGATAAACAGAATCACCTGTTCGGAAGGAGTCCATTCATAGAGAGATGTATTGAAGGCGTAGGCGTTTTCGAAGCATCGCAAGGAATGGCCGACCAGATATTCTATTCCTGTACCGAGGCTGATTGTATGAAGGTTCGGGGAACGATATTGATAAATTTGGGCATCGGCATGGAACACCGCCGTACACGTCACAAGAGTCAGTGCCGATGCCAATCGGTTGATTCTTCGGTTCATATGCGTCAGGCTCGTGAAGGAAATAAACTGGAGTGACAATGCAAATCTTTACCCTGAAATGCAAGAAAGGCGAGCGAAAACAAAACAAGGGATACCGACGTTATCGGTACCCCTTGTTTGAAGGAAAGTGGGGACGTTACTGGCTCAGCTTATAAGCTTCGCTTTTCAGTGCCTCGCGGAAAGCGTCGCTTTTCAGGGCTTCGCGGAGTGCATCGCTCTTCAGAGCTTCGCGGAACGCGTCACTCTTCAGGGCTTCGCGGAAGGCATCGCTCTTCAGAGCTTCACGGAAGGCGTCGCTCTTCAGGGATTCGCGGAACGCATCGCTCTTGAGGGCTTCGCGGAAAGCGTCGCTTTTCATCGCTTCGCGGAACGCTTCGCTCTTCAGGGCTTCGCGGAAAGCGTCGCTCTTCAGGGCTTCGCGGAAGGCGTCGCTTTTCATCGCTTCGCGGAACGCTTCGCTCTTCAGGGCTTCGCGGAAAGCGTCGCTCTTCAGAGCCTCACGGAAGGCGTCGCTCTTCATTGCCTCGCGGAAGGCATCGCTCTTCAGAGCCTCACGGAAGGCCTCGCTTTTCATGGCTTCTTTCAGAGCCTCGCTCTTCATAGCTTCGCGGTATGCGTCGGTCTTCATGGCCTCGCGGAACGCGTCGGCCTTGAGAGCTGTTCGGAACGCTTCGCTCTTCATGGCCTCGCGGAGTGCGTCGCTCTTCATGGCCTCTCGAAACGCTTCGCTCTTCAGAGCTTCACGGAACGCGTCGCTCTTCATAGCATCGCGGAAGGCCTCGCTTTTCATGGCTTCCCGGAACGCGTCTGCCTTCAGGGCCTCACGATACGCGTCGCTCTTCAGGGCTTCGCGCAGGGCGTCGCTCTTCAGGGCTTCACGGAAAGCGTCGGCTTTCATCGCCTCGCGGAACGCGTCGCTCTTCAGGGCCTCGCGAAACGCGCTGCTCTTCAGGGCTTCGCGGAAGGCATCGCTCTTCATAGCCTGCTGAAACTCGGGATTCCGGATGAGCTTCTGGATCTGATCGTTTTGCAGGAGAACCTGAACCTCAGTGGAAGAGAGGATAATGTCTTCTTCACCAAGCTGTTCCGAGAGATACTTCCCGGCCTTCTGGGCTCCTCCGATGGTGCCTGCGGCCTGCTCCGAACTTACCGGCGGATAGAAGAACGCAAAATAGATGATCGCAAGCGCGGCGACAATAACGCCACCCAAGGCGAACAGTCCTTTGCGGCTTCCAAACAAACCTGTGGGATTTGTTGCCATAACAACCTCCTCAGTGATTAGTGATCAAATGACTCTTGAGACGACTGGTCGAATGTCAGGATGTGTTCGAAGCGGCGTTCGCCCCGGACATAAATCTCGGCACGAATCGGTGCGGGCTTTCCTTGGATCATTCTGAAACTCACGCTGGAAACCAAATCTCCGTCGCTGCTGATGCGAACCACGCCAGGAGAAACATCCATCATGGCGTGTGAAGGCCGCTCTGCCTGAAACGATTCAAACTCGATCCGCGTTTGATCAAAGGTAAGTCGCAGATCAAATACTTCAGAGGCCTTGAAGTTTCCACGCGTCCTGAGAAGGCCGTTTACCCTCTCCGCCGTAATGGTTCCTTGGATAAGTGGCAGAACAACGTTTACGGAGACCGATGCACCCGTAGTGCTTGCGTTTCCGATTGTTCCGACAAAGCGGGATGAATTCTGCGGAGTATCGCTGAACATCGCGAAAAGAAGAATCCCCGCAACCGCGCCTCCGGCAAAACTTGTAGCAAGACGAACCGAGGGTGCCTGAAAGAGCAGCTGAATCCATGCCGGCGGACGAACGATGGACGGGCGCGGGGCCGCGTGTGGAAGAGAATTCAAAATCCGGGCTTTCAGGGAGCGGGGTGGATCGACGTCAGGAACAGACTTGAGAGCCGCAGACAACTCCTTGATGCCAGCGAGGACTTCACGAGCTTCGGCGCTGCGCTCCAAAATTGCCTTCACACGCTCGCCGTCGCGGGGCGTGTTGGCTCCATCCGCTTCCTGGTTCAGAAGTTCATACGTTCTCTTGTCAAGCATGAGTAATTCCCTTTTTCGCGAGGAGAGTCTTGAGTTTTCTTCGGGCGGAGAAGAGGCGGGACTTGACCGTGTTCTCACGGAGATTCAGGATATAACCGATTTCCCGATACGAGAGATCCTGAAAATGATTCAAAATGACCACGATGCGGAATTCCGGTTTTAGTTCGAGAAGAGCGTTGTCAATTGTTGAACTGACACTGGGATCGTGATAAACCGGCTCATCAGCTCGTTCTTGCGAATGCAGGCTCTCGTCGAAGCGATCAAAGTCTCTTTTCCGGTGGAGGAAGTTGATGGACTCGTTGACGGCAATCTTGTAAAGCCAGCTAAAGAACCGGTACTTTGGATCGAATGTCTTGAGTTTTTCATAGGCTTTGACAAAGACAGACTGCGCAATATCTTCGGCATCTTCGCGATCCAACGTGAACCGAAAGGCCAGATTAAAAACAGGCCTTTGGTAGCGCTCAACAAGCTCCTCAAAGGCCTTCTGGTTTCCGTCAAGGCACTGGCGAACGAGTACGGAATCGTCTTCCTGTTTCATACTTACAGCCAAGTACCGGAAAAGTTGGTGCGTGGGGAAGAAAGGTACGCCCTTTTCAGGCAGAGTTGCAACCAAAAGCGCAAAAACAGGCAAAAAACGAAGAAATGGCGGAAAACCTACTCTATCTCAAAAATCATGTCAAAACGGGCGAAGTGGAACACGTCCCTGATATGCTTGCTCAAGTTGACCAGCTTGAGGCGCTTCCCTGACTGGCCGAGGCGTTTCTGGGTGGCGAGTAACACCCCAAGGCCGGCGCTGGAAATGTACTGGAGGTCCTTGAAATCGACCCTGATGGACTCGGTCACTTTATTGAGCAGTTCGAAGGCCTTGTCGGTTTGTGCCGCGTCGAATCTTCCGCTCAGTACCACATCCCCCTGCTCATTCAATCTGATATCAAACATTTCTTACTCCAGTGGCAACCGGAACGAAATCGTGCTCGTCCGGTTATGATGTTGATAATGGAGGTTTTCGACAAGCTTCTGCACCAGATAGATTCCAAGCCCGCCCGGCTTCCGCTCTTCGAGCGAGCGTTTCAGATCCACTGTCCGGTGTTCACTGACGTCAAACGGATCGGAATCGGGATCGGCAAGGTGTACAATGATCTCGTCCTGCTCCAGGACCAGACGCATCTGAATGTCTCCCGACCCGGACGGATTGTATTTCACCATGTTTGTGAATAGTTCCTCCACTACAAGGTCGAGCACATATCGAACTTTGTCGTTGATCGAATGCGCCAGGGCAAATTCGTTCGTAAAATCGAATACGTGTTGAAGCTGTCCAAAGGAGCGCTTGAATGAACGTTCCACGAGTTCAGAGCTCACGTTTGTGGATGGTCCCCTCCTTCATGACGAATCCGATCCGCTCCAAGGCGGTAATGTCTTTCAGGGGATCGTCTTTCGTCGCCACAATGTCGGCCCACGCGCCCGGCCTGATCTCGCCGATGCTTCCGCTCATTTCCAGCAGTTCTGCTGCGACTGTTGTCGCGGATTTGATCGCCTGCATAGGTGTCATTCCCCAGCGAACCATGTAGGAAAATTCCCTCGCCTGATTCTCGGTCCAGGCAAATCCGCCTGCGTCGGTGCCAAATGCAATTTTTACGCCCGCCTTAAGCGCCTTGGCGAATGTGATCGGGAGGCGTTCTTTGAGGCTGAGGAAAACAACGTTGCCTTCAGCGGCGCGCCCTTCAGCAACCCACATGTTTACATGGATCGTCGGGCACCAGAACACGCCGTGTTCCTTGAGGATCTGCTCGGCATAGTCCTCTGCCGTTATGTCGCCCTGAAGGAGCACATGCGTGTGGCAATCGATAAGGCCGGGGAGTACCGTTGCCGCGGAAAGATCAATGACAATGGCGTCCGGCGGGATCGTCAGGTTTGAACCGACATCAAGAACGCGCTTTCCCTGAATAAGAACAACGGCGTTAAGAACGGGTGTGTCGGACCTCCCGTCAATTAATCTCCCGCATTTCAACGCTGTCACCTGAGCGGAGAGCAGGAATGGCGTTACAAAAGCGAGAATGTGGAGCAGACGGATCATGAAAGCTCCCTCAAGTGTGCGGCGGGGAGCAATATGATACTTCTGCACCTAAGAATCAAGAAATGAGAGGATTTCCTGCTCGCCGATATCGAGAAGGAGAATTTTGTTCGACAGGCCGGCTTTCCGTGCCAGGGAAAGAAGCTGTTCCGCGGCATAAGTGGGAGAGGGATCAAATCCCTGGATGAGAGTTCGATGGTGCATGGGAAGCATCATCCGGGCTCTGACGTCCCGAAAGATGTCCAGAGCCTGAGCCGGGTCGACATGATGCCGCTCCATAAAATCACGAGGCTCGATTGGACCAATGGGAAGAATTGCAAGATCAATGGAAAACCGGCGACCAATTTCCTTAAAAAGCTCGGGATGGTACCCCGTATCCCCGGCAAAGAAAACCGTTGTGCCGCGGTATTCGATCACGTATCCGGTATACCCGCGGTCCCTCATCCAAAGAATATCGAATCCGTAGCGTCCGCTAAAATGCTGAACGGGCACGGCAGTGATGCGGACTCCATCGTGTTCCAGGACCTCCCATGTCTGCATCTCCCGCACTTCCTCGAATCCAAACTCCGGCGTATAGCGAAGAGCGTCGAGGGGAAGAAGAAGCTTACCGGCTTTCGGGAGCATGTCGAGACTGCCATAGCTGAAGTGGTCAAAATGCGTGTGCGAAATCAGCGTGAAGTCGACTCGTTCAAGGCGTGAAGGATCGAGGCCGGGCTCGATGGTTCGCTTCATCACCATGCCGACCGTGCGTGTAAAAAGAGGATCTGTCAAAAAAACCCTATCACCGATCTGAATCAGAACAGTGGCGTGTCCTGACCAAAGGACGGACACATTAGTCCCTGGCCGGAAAATCGTATCGGTGTATACCGGCGCAGGCTCAACAGGTCTGCCGATCTGTTCCAGGGATTTCACCAGAAACCGATTCACCATGGAACTACAGCCCGAAAGAGCAAGCACAAGCAGGAGTATGAACGATCGGCTGAGATTCATGGGGTAACCACCGGACGTGGAAAGGGAATGATAATTTTCTGTTCTCCGATGTCGATGTCGATAATCCGGTCGGCAAGTCCCATCTCGGCTGCGAGGGCGCGGAGGGTCATAATGGATTGAGAAGGATCCTGATCGAACCCGTAGAACAACGTCTTGTGATGCACTGGAAGCATGTAATCGGCCTGTACGTCCTGGAAGATCATCAACGCGCCACGGGGATGAACATGAATCCGCGATCCGATTTCCCAGGATCCACCGGGACCGATGGGAATGACCGCCAGATCGATCGAGAACCGCCGTCCGATCTCTTTGAAAAGTTCAGTATGATAACCCGTGTCTCCTGCAAAGAAAACACTGAGATTCTTGTATTCGACGATATAACCGGTGAATCCATGATCCCGCATCCAGGCGCCGTCGAAACCATATCGTCCGCTGAAGTGCTGAACGGGCACAGCGGTGATTCGAAGGCCCGCATCCTCAATTGCTTCCCAGGGCTCGAGCTCGTGCACAGCCCGGAAGCCGAATTCTGGTGTGTATCGCAGGGCGCCCGTGGGAATGACAAGGATTCCGTCCTTGGGCAGTTGGTCGATGCTTCCAAAACTGAAGTGGTCAAAATGCATGTGCGAAATCAGGGTCGCATCGAGTCTTGGAAGGAGGGAAGGATCGAGACCGGCTTCGATAAATCGCTTCACAACGATGCCCACGGTTCTTGTAAACAGTGGATCGGTTATGATAAGTCTGTCGTGAAGCTGGATGAGCGCGGTGGCATGTCCCACCCAAGCAACGGCAAGCTCTGCAGAGGGCTGAACGGGCGTTGTGATGCTGGCGGGTGCCGGCGCAATCGGATCGCTGATGCGCTCCATCGACCGCGTGAACATGCGCGCGGCCCAGGTGCTGCAACCGGAGGCGAGAAACGTGAGAAGCAGGAAAGGCGCGATCCGCAACATCAAAATACCCGAAATTCCAATGATCCGATCCACGCCGTGGGATTGTCGGTATGTTTCACGTTGAAATGAAGCATGCCGAAAAGCGTTGACATTCCTACGATCTTGAACAAGCGTGTCCGTCCCTCGAGGCGATACACGCCGACGCCGAGATTCAACGTAAGGTATTCTCCTCGTTCAGAGAGCGGAACAAATGCCATCAGGTGTCCCGACGACGTGAAATAGGACGGTCCAAGTTTCGTTGTGAAGATCTGGCCTGCGACCGCCAGCTCGATTGAGCCTGTGAATCGGGCTGTTGGCTCCACAATAAAAGAATACCAGGGCGAAATGTACCGGTTTATGCCAAAAGAATAGAGAAGGGGGGTGACTTCCCATTCGAATCCTAAAGCGGACGTCCGGGCGTCGTTATAGTGCGTTATATTGGGAATTGCCTGAAGGGGCAGCCATACGGAAAGCCTGTCTGCATTCCCCTCTGGGACTTGGGAATAGGCGTCAGA
>JACQPU010000093.1 GCA_016207365.1 Ignavibacteriales bacterium
AAACATCCGCACGATTCCCATCGTCATCAGTAATATGGCTCCCGTAAAGAAGAAGTTCTGCCGTTTGCCGATCGATGCCGCCAATTGTCCCCCTGCCGTTGGTCCCACCATGTTTGCCAGCACGTGAAAACTTGACGCAATTCCCATGATTGCCCCGCGGCGGATCAGATCGGCGTGCTTGCTGATGTACGAGTATAATGTCGGCAAAATTCCGCCCATGCAGAAGCCTTGGACGGCCCTGAGCGGAAGAAGTTGATAGGGCGACGTGGCAAAGCCCTGAAGCGCGTAGGCTACCGCCGCTCCGCCGATGGCGATGCTCAGATTTTTCTTATAACTCTTGATATCATTTCGCTTGCCCCACCACGGCGCAGAGAGCACCATGAAGAACCCGGCAATGGAAAACACTGCCCCCGTCAGCGTGGCGAGCAATTCCTGCCCCGGAGCTAGGACCTCGATATACAGGGCGAAGATCGGTTGGATCATCATCACTGCGGCCTGAGAGAAGAAGATCACAATCAGCGCAATCCGGATGGGGAACGACTTGAATGCATAGCCGACGTTTGCCAGAAGGGATTGCGGCTCGGTCAGTTGTCCCCTTGATTTCGGATCCTCAAGGACGTATTGGATCACGAGCAATCCAGCAATTGTACAAATGGCGGCGACAATAAAAAACAGGGGACGATAGCCGAGCTGATCGGCCAACGAGCCACCCACAAGCGGGCCGATGATATTGCCGCTCGCTGTTGCTGTCTGCAGAAGACCTATCGCATAACCGGATTTCTGCCGGGGAACGGCAGCGGAAACGAGGGCGAGGGCCGCCGCTATAAAGCCGCTCACGGCTCCCTGGAGCATACGAAACAGAAAGAGCATTTCGACGTTCTGGGAAAGGCCGATGAGCGCCTGCGAAATGGCGAGGCCGAAGATAGCCCTGATAACCATGAGCTTCCGTCCATATCGGTCGCCAAGGTAGCCCCACACCGGAATGAGAAAGAAGGAGAGGAAAAACGGTCCGGAAAACACCAGGCCGCTCCAGCGGGCAACTTCGTTAGGATCAGAGATTCCGAGATCCCTTACGTAAAAGGGGAGAAAGGGGACGACGAGACTCATCCCCATCATGGTAATAAACTGCGCGATCCAGATGGTGTAGAGCGTCTTTCGCCATGGTTCGAGATTCCGGAAGGTCATTGGGGAAAAACTGTTCTACATCAGAAATAAGAAGGGGGGGAAGGCAATTCCATGCCTGGAAATATAGGAAAAGGGCGCGTGGGAAACAAAGAGAAGGCTTGCCTCATACTCCGAATGACCAAGTGTTCTCGCGGGGCGATTCTTGAAATCAGCCTTTTCGTTGATCTCGAACATAGTTGCGAAATCCGACATCTTCGTGCTGGAGAAAGTTGCGACATTTCACGACATTTCAACTCGACATCGTCGCTTTTGAAGCTATTGTTGCGGACCAAACGCGAAAACTTGCAAACGAGCCGGCCTTCCGCGGCCTCACGGCTGACTACCAGGATAGAACAAATGAAAAACAGAAAACTGCTCATGATTCCGGGTCCCAGTCCCGTGGCCCGGTCCATTCAGGATCAAATGGGACGAGAAACCGTTGCTTTTGGCGACCCTGCTTTTGTCAGGGATTTCAAAGAATTGCTGGCGGATCTCAAATCGCTCTGGCGGACTGCCGGGGAAGTGTTCGTTGTTGCGGGCTCGGGGACACTTGCGATGGAGATGGGAATTGCGAACACCGTCAAACGGGGCGATAGGGTTTTGGTGGTTTCCCACGGATTTTTCGGCGATCGATTTGTCGAATTGTGTGAGAGAAAGGGGATTCTCGTTGACGTTCTCAAAAGCGAATGGGGGAAGATAGTTCCGGTTGGAGAAATTCGTGACGCTCTTCGGAAGCAAGCGTACCGGGCTCTGACCGTTACACACGTCGACACATCCACGGGAGTAAGCGCTCCTGTGGCTGAGATTGGATTGCTCCTGAAAAACCACCAGGGCACACTTTACATTGTTGATGGCGTATGTGCGACGGCAGCAGAGCCGGAGTATATTGATGAGTCGGGGATCGATATTCTTTTGACGGGCTCGCAGAAAGCTTTTGGCGTCGCGCCGGGACTGGCTATTGTATGGGCAGGACCACGTGCGATGCAGCGGAGGAAAGAGCTTGGAACCATACCGGAATACTATGCAGACTTCGAAAAGTGGCTTCCGATCATGAAAGATCCGTCAAAGTATTTCGCAACTCCGGCTGTCAACCTTGTGTGGGCCCTGAAGGAATCCGTCCGGATCATAAAAGAGGAAGGACTGGATGCGCGGCATGAGCGTCACGCGAAGGTGGGAAAAGCGATTCAGTCAGCTCTTGAGACCTTGGGCTTCCGAATTCTTGCCGATCCCGCGCATCGCGCGACGACACTATCAGCAATCCTGTACCCGGAGGGACTAAATGACGCGGCATTCAGGCAAACGCTGGGAGATGAGGGTGCTCAGGTTTCGGCCGGACTGGGGGCATATGCGGGAAAGATGTTTCGGATGGGGCATATGGGCAACACAGACATGCATGATCTTGTTGCGGTTCTTGCCTCTATCGAGCGAACGATGAACAGGTGTGGGAAGCCTGTCGAGCCGGGTGCGGGTGTGACTGCATTCTTGAAGAATCTAACGAAGTGAGGTCAAACCTCCTCACGGCCTTGGGAGTCAATGCCTGCAACAAGCGAAAGAAAGGCTCTCGTTTTATTGAAGCACGTCCAAGAGATTCGTATATTTCGGTGTCTTAACTGAGATTTGGAGAGCTGGCCCGCCTTCGTCCCTTTGGGACTTCGTCGGGTAAACAGAACGGTCCCGCCAAATCCCGCTCCACAGCAGCGGGACGCAAAAAACGCGCAGCGGCGGGACATCGTATAGCTAATGGAGAGCTGGCAGAACGGCTATTGCACCAGTCTTGAAAACTGGCGTCCGCAAGGACTTCGGGGTTCGAATCCCTGGCTCTCCGCAATTATCAGATGCAGGGGGATATCGGGTTAGGGATCCCTTGGGGAAAAACCGGCGCCCGCAAGGG
>JACQPU010000095.1 GCA_016207365.1 Ignavibacteriales bacterium
CGGTAACGGTGTGGCGGAATCGGAAGTTGTGGACGGCGGCCGCGTACATACCATTCAGCTTGACGTGCTTAATGCGACCGGAGAAACGAAGCTGGCTCAAAAAATGACCGATTATCTTCGCTCGCGTGGATTTGATGTTGTTGAACTGGGAAACCATCGCGGAGGGCTTGAGAAAACGCTGGTGATCGACCGGACAGGAAACACGCAGGCTGCGGTACAGGTGGCGGAGGTTTTGGGAGTGCCCAGGGAACAGGTCGTGCAGAAACTCGACAAGACTCTGTATCTGGACGTCTCCGTGTACATTGGTAACGACTACCGCGCCCTGAGGCCGTTTCGGTGAAAACAAAGGAGAAACGGTTGACAGCGAGGATGCTGGCGAAGGCTGTTGCTGAAGAGGCGATGGCCAAGAAGGCGCTGGACGTGGTTCTGATGGATCTTCGGACGAAAAGCGGAGCAACGGACTATTTTGTGATTTGTACCGGTGAATCCGATACGCAGGTCAAAGCCATTGCCGATTCGATTCTTGACGGGATGGAAAAGCGCGGCGTGTCGGTGTGGCATACAGAAGGATTTCAGGCGCGTCAATGGATTCTCCTTGACTATATTGACGTTGTCGTGCATATCTTTCAGAAGAACATCCGCGGTTTCTATAATCTGGAGCGCCTGTGGAGCGATACAAAAATCCATCGCGTGGAAGACTCCGGTAAAACCGTCAGGATTCTTCCCGCCGAAAAGACGAAGGCTTCCCGATCGGTCCGCCAGGTGAAACGCGCATCCGTCCGCTAACGCACCCCCATGAAGAAGTACCTCGAACAAAAAATCCTCGAGGCTTTGACCTCCCTTTCGTACACGGATACGATCCCGACATTGGAGCGTCCGAAGCTGGAGCAGCACGGTGATGTAACCACCAACGTGGCCATGGTTCTGGCCAGGAAAGCCGGCAAGAATCCGCGCGCCATAGCGGAGGAAATCGTGAATGCTCTCCGTTTCGATCCCGGGACTGTAACAAACGTCGAGATTGCAGGACCAGGGTTCATCAACTTTCGTTTCTCAGGTCTTTTCTTCACGCGCGGGATCGGGGACATCCTTAAACAGAGTGAGACCTTTGGGCGGACTGCCGAGGGCCGCAAGAAGAAGACACAGGTTGAGTTTGTGAGCGCGAATCCCACCGGGCCATTGAGCGTGGGACACGGACGTCAGGCGGCAATCGGGGATACCATTGCAACGCTGCTGGAATGGACCGGGCACGAGGTCACGCGCGAATACTACTATAACAACGCAGGCCGGCAAATGCGCAAGCTGGCTGAATCCACCTATGCGCGATATCGCCAGCTTTTCGATCCGTTGGCACCGTTTCCGGAAGACGGCTATCAGGGCGAGTATATCAGGGTCATCGCAGAGGAATTGAAGCGATCGCAGGGTGACCGGTTGCTTTCAATGCCGGATGAAGAAGCGCTGGAAGTATGCAAGGGAGCCTCTGAGGCGGCACTGTTCGAAGCCATTCGCAAAGTCCTTGCACGGATGAACGTGCGTTTTGACGTGTTCTTTAACGAGGACTCCTTGTACACGAGCGGGGCGCTTGACGATGTCGTCAGCGAGCTTCGGACAAAGGGACTTGCCTACGACAAAGATGGAGCCGTTTGGTTCAAGGCCACCGCGCTGGGATTGGAACAGGATCGTGTGATGATCAAGAGCACGGGAGAGCCCACGTACCGTCTCCCGGATATCGCATACCATCGCGAGAAATTCAGGCGCGGCTTTGAGCTTGTTGTGGATGTGTTTGGCGCCGATCACATCGCCACCATTCCCGATGTCCTCGCGGGCATTCAAGCGCTTGGATATGACAAGACGCGCGTGAAGGTGGTCATCCACCAGTTTGTGACGCTGTTGAGGGATGGACAGCAGGTCAAGATGTCCAAGCGCCAGGCAAATTTTGTGACGCTGGAAGAGCTGATCGATGAGGTGGGGCCGGACGCCGTACGGTTCTTTTTTATCATGCGTTCGATCTCGAGCCATCTTGAATTCGATCTGAACCTTGCCAAAGAACAGTCCGAAAAGAATCCGATGTATTATTTGCAGTACGCGCATGCCCGGATCGCAAGCATCCTGCGCTTTGCGGAATCTGAAGGGGTGCTCACAGCGCAGGAGCAAAACCGATTCGCTACGGCCGATGTAAGCCTTCTCAAGGAAGAATCCGAGGTTGCTCTTGCGAAACTGCTGATGGAGTTTCCCGATATTGTGCTCTCATCCTGCATGTCCTTCGAACCACACCGGCTTCCCGGATATCTTGGCGATGTGGCAACGGCATTTCACAAATTCTATCACGATCACCGCGTGGTGGTTCCGGAACGCGATCTCTCGCTTGCCCGGCTCGCTCTCTGCAGAGCAGCACAAATCGTTCTGGCAAACGGCTTGAAAATACTGGGCATTTCGGCGCCGGAACGCATGTAGGTCAGATTGACAATCGGCGGAAAAATTCCTAGATTTTGCGCATTCATCGACATCGAATAAGGAATTCCCGCCCGCCTGTTGTTACTGCACGAACATAGCCTTTCACGAAGCACCCGTCGAGCAAAGTTCAATTCAGAGGTGTACAGGAGGCATCCGACCCGTACACCGTTGTCCCCGCATAAGGAAGTCATGACATTTACAAACGGCCCCATTGACGGACTTGTGGTGCGAGAGCTTGTTGCCCATGCCGATCCCCGCGGTTGGTTGACAGAGCTGTTCCGGAGCGACGAGGTGAAGGAAGAATTCATGCCTGTCATGGCGTACGTCTCCGCAACCTTGCCGGGTGTTGCCCGCGGTCCTCACGAACATGTGCATCAGGCAGATTTCTTTTGTTTTGTGGGACCTTCGGTATTCAAGATTGTCTGCTGGGATAACCGCCGCCGCTCGCGAACCTATGGAAATACAGTAACGCTGGAAGCGGGCGCCGGCAAGCCAATGTCGGTTCTCGTTCCGCCGGGAGTTGTTCATGGTTACAAGAACATCGGTGACGCGGAAGGATGGGTGCTGAATTTCCCAAACAGGTTGTACGCGGGGAAGGGCAAGAAAGAAAAAGTGGATGAGATCCGTCATGAACTGGATCCGTCTTCGATCTTTATCATTGATTGACAGATCATGAATCTTCTGATTACCGGCGGAGCGGGATTCATTGGCAGCAGCTTCATCCTGTTCATGCTCGCGAAATACCCCTGGTATCGCATCATCAATGTTGACAAACTTACCTATGCGGGTAACCTTGAGAATCTGAGAGGGGCGGAAGGAAATCCCCGGTACACATTTCTCAAAGCGGATATCTGCGACCGGCAGGCGATGGATGAGGTTATGCGCAAATACGAGATCGAGGTTCTTGTAAATATTGCTGCCGAATCGCATGTAGACCGAAGCATTGTCGGCGCTGCGGAATTTATTCAAACCAATGTGGGAGGAACCAGCGTCCTGTTGGATGCCGCACGGGATCACAAGATCAGAAAGTTTGTTCAGGTTTCGACAGACGAGGTCTATGGATCCCTGGGTCCTTCGGGGAAATTCACGGAGCAATCCCCACTGCATCCGAACAGCCCTTACGCTGCCAGCAAAGCTTCTGCCGATCTCCTTACTCTTGCGTACCACCATACACATGGCGTCCCTGTCGTTATCACGAGATGCTCCAATAATTACGGTCCCTTTCAGTTTCCCGAGAAGCTTATTCCTCTCATGATCGCCAATGCGCTGCAGGATAAGCCGCTTCCGGTTTATGGCGATGGCATGAATGTCAGGGACTGGCTGCAGGTGGCCGATCATTGTTCGGCCCTTGATGTCGTGCTCCATTCGGGCCGCACGGGGGAGATTTACAACATCGGAGGCTCGAACGAAAAGACCAATCTCGAGGTTGTCCGCCTGATCCTCAAACAGCTCGAAAAGCCCGAGTCGCTTATTATGTTTGTGAAGGACCGGCTTGGACACGACCGCCGGTATGCCATCGATTCTTCCAAAATTCAGTCGGAACTCGGATGGAAACCCTCCGTGACCATTGAAGAGGGGCTGGCGCAAACCGTTCGCTGGTACCTTGAGCACCGGGAGTGGTGGGAGCGGATTATCAGCGGAGATTACATGGAATACTACCGGAAAATGTATGAAGAACGGTAAAGCGTCTCGGCAGCGAAACGGATCGCGCACTGCCGCGTGGATGGTGGCGACTGTCCTGCTCGCTTCTCTTTCTCCCGGGGACCTTTTGTCACAAACGGGCTCTCAGACCGGAATCGATCGGAGATCATTGGGCTCGACGCTGGAGCGGCTCTCAAGCCAGGAAACCCGCCCCCCAGGCAGTCCCGTTCCGCTTGAGGGAGTCGTGGATGAAAATGAATATGTCGTCGGTCCGGGGGATATCTTCAGCTTCCTGATTCCCGGTGTGACAGTGTTTCCGCTTCAACTCGTGGTGAGTCCGGAAGGAACATTGGCAATCCCCAACGGAGGCGAATTCACAGTCCATGGAAGAACATTAAGGTCTGTCAAGGAACAGATCCGATCATCATTTACGGCTGCACGGCCTTCCCTCACCCTCCTCACCCCGCGGACGTTTGTGATTACAATCCTTGGTGTCGTGGAAAAGCCGGGGAGCTACGTAGCCAGCGCTGTGACGCGAGTGGATAAGGCCTTGGCACTTGCCGGGGCTTCGCCATCAATCGATCCGTCGGCCCGGCGTTTCTCGACGCGTCGCATAGTACTGAGGAGGACTGGGATACCTGACCGGATTGTGGATCTTGAACGCTTCTACGCCTTTCAGCGAACCGACGACAATCCGTTCCTGCGGGAAGGGGATCTCGTCATTGTGCCTCCGCGAGCGCTGGACCAAACGGCAGTCAGTGTGTACGGGGGCGTCCAGGCGCCGGGTCAGTACGAATTTCGGGACGGAGACAGTCTGGTCGCGCTGATCAAGATTGCGCAGGGATTGACCCCGATTGCGGATCCGACGGTGGTAGAGCTGACACGGCTTACGCCCGACGGTTCAAGCGCCACAAGCTTCGTGTACGATATAACTCCCATTATCGCCGGAAAGTCTCCTGACATTCCGATTCAGAATAAGGACAGAATTGTGGTGAGGGAAGTGCCGGACCGAAGGGGGGATTTCAAGGTTGTTGTTCGTGGTGAGGTAAAATTTCCCGGCACGTATCCGATCACGCCGGACAGCACGAGGCTTTCTGATATCATCCGTCGTGCCGGAGGATTCACCGAACTTGCCTCCCTGCCAATGGCAGAAGTCGAACGAAGGCAAACAACGCCACAGGGAGTGCCGCTGGATTTGAGCCGGGAGGCTCTGCTGAATCTCAGGATGAACGATCAACTCGTGACGCCCGAAGAACGTGCGTATTACGATCTGGAAGCAACACTACGGCGCGGTACAGTTTCCGTTGATTTTGTGGCTTTGTTCGAGCGCGGCGACACCACGAACGACATTCTTCTCGGTGATGGTGACGTGGTCTTCGTTCCCGCATCAAACAAGACCGTCTATGTGTACGGCCAGGTCGCCCGTCCCGGGTATGTCCCGTATAAAGAAGGAGCGAACCTGCGATACTACATCGAGAAAGCGGGTGGATACGGAGATGAAGCAGACGCAGGTAACAGCCGAATCATCAAGGGGAAGACTCGGGAATGGCTCGGCGCGTCCGATACTGTCATCGAGCCTGGAGATTACATCTGGGTTCCGAAGGACATCAAGTATCCGACAGCGTATTACCTCAATCTTGTCAGTCAGGCCGCAAGCTTCATCAGCGTCGTCCTTAGCATGACTGTCATCATCCTGCAGATTACCGGATCGAACTGAGTGATGAGCATTCCCGAAGACAACCAACCATCCATTTTCGACGAGAACTCGCTCTTCTGGCTGGCCGGGCTTCTCTCGCGCTCCCGCCGATTTGTGCTTCTCAATTGCCTCGTTGCCGGGGTCGTGGCCGTGATCGTGGTACTGTTGTTGCCGAATTGGTATGCGGGCACCACGACCGTGCTTCCGCCCAAGGACAGCGGATTGAGCACGAGCCTTGGTCCGCTCACGTCGCTCTTGACGGATTTTGCCACCCTGCGCGGACCCGTGCCCTCATCGGATGCTTACAGCTACCTGTCGATTCTGGAAAGCCGGAATGCAAAGGAGGACATTATCCGCACATTCGGCCTTATCGACATCTATGGCATCAACGAGTCATCGATGGAAAAAGCCATCAAGGAATTCGAGAGCAATATTGAGATTGAGTTGGAGGAAAAGGGGCATATCAGCATTATGGTGTACGACAGGGATAGAACACGCGCAGCCGACATGGCGAATTATTATGTTTCAGCGCTGAATCGGATCAACACTGAACTCGGTCTGCAGCGCACGCGCCTCTACAGGGAGTTTCTTGAAACAACGATTGCCGGAATTAAAGACAGTCTGAGGAATTCAGAAGAAGCCTACAAGCGGCTTCAACAGGAATCCGGCGTGGCAATCATGCCGGAGAATCGGGAATCAGTCCGGAGTATTGCCGATTTGTATTCGGAAAAAGCTTTCAGGGAGCTCGAGGTGGCGGTTCTCGAAAAGCTGTTCGGCAGTGATCATCCAGAGATCAGATTGAAGCGGGCGGAATTGCAGACGTTGTCATCAAAGATCCGCGAGATCCCGGAGGTGAGTCTGGAACATGTGCGCCTGTACCGGGATATTCAGATTCAGGCGAAGATTCTTGAATTGGTGCTGCCTTTGTACGAACAGGCGAAGCTGGAGGAGCGCAAGGCATTGCCATCTGTGGTTGTGCTCGACCGCGCCGTTCCGGCTGAAAAGAAGGCAAAACCGAAGCGGACCCTGCTGGTTCTGTCGGCCGTCTTTTCCGTCGGGCTCCTCTCCCTGACCGGCTACGCGATCCGTGAACGCCTGCAGGAACTGCGCCTCCGTTCTCCGGAACGCTACAAAACTCTCCGCCGGTTGTTCAGCATCAGAGACACTTAGGCGTCCTCTTGAGCTCCACGTACTCATTCGATCGGCCGGATTCCAACGCTCGTATCCCTCCCCTCCTCCTTGTTCTTCTCCTGAATGCCATTGCGGTCTCTGTTGCCGCGGCCTCCGGATTTCTTATTTATGTGCCTCTTGTTCTTCTTGGTCTCACCGCCGCGATCCTGCTCTCGCGTCGGTTGGCCGCGTGGCTTGCGCTCGTCATCCTGGGTCATCTTGTCCTGTTTTTTCAGCGGACAACTCAGATCAGCATCTCCGAGGCTATTTTCGGCATCGTGTTTGTCGCGTATCTGGCGCTGTACTTGGTGGATCGGATTGCCGTTAAGAGGGTGCCCTTGTTAACGGCTGCCGGTGACAATGCCCTTGTAGTGTTCTTTGCGGTCGCTTTCCTCTCGGTGATCCCGGCAGTGATGTTTGAAAGTGATTTGGGTTTATGGGGACGGGAATTGATCGTTCTCGCCGGGCTGGGATTGTATTTTCCGTTGCGAGAATCGATGAAGACGAAGGAGGGGAAAAGAGTCGTTCTTTTCTCGTTTGCGCTTCTTGCGGTTGTTGTGGCTGCACGCAGCATTCTTCAATACCGTGAGCGGCTTGATGTGATCCAGTTTGCCTGGGAGCTTGTTTCCGGACGGCAGACAGCGAATGAGCCCCTGTTTATGGCAATGGTCGTTGGGGCAGGCGCGGTTCTCGGGGTTTCGAAAAGTGCATGGAAGCAAGTATTTTCGGCGGCTGTTTTTCTCCTATTCACTCTGTTGCTTTTAGTGACGTTCTCCAGGGCGTACTGGGTCGGCACGTTTGTCGGGTTGTTGATCGTGTTCCTCCTGCTCCAGAGACTGGAAAGAACTCGCTTCGTTGCCACACTCTGCGTTGTTCTCCTGGGAGGGATCGGGATCTCGTGGCTGATCCTGGGGGACCGGTTTGGCGCTGTTGCAGACATCGTGGTGCGGCGACTATTGTCGGCGGGATATGTTTTGAAAGATGTTTCCTTTCTCACACGCGTGGAGGAATCCCGCGTCGTGGCTGAACATGGTCTCCGAAATCCCATCCTGGGCTATGGGCTTGGTGCGGAGTTTGGTTATTACAACGCTCTCAAGGATGTCACGTATGTGAACGCCTACATTCATAACGCTTACTTGTGGTTATGGTTCAAGTTGGGTGCTGCCGGCTTGTTGAGCTTTCTGGTCGCCTACGCCGGTAAAATCAGGTCAGGATTTCGAACTATCACCATCACGAACAATGAAGATCGTCCTTTCGTGATCGCTGCAGTCGCGTTGCTCTGCACGATGCTCATCATTTCTGTGACCTCGCCTCAGTTTTACGCGAGGGATTCAGTTTTGGTCATCGCCCTTTGCTGGGCAATTCTGACAGGCAGTGGCGAAACCGTGTCGAAGGACCCGTGATGCGGGAATCATCCTTTTCACGGAATACCACCCTGAATTTTTTCGGTCAGGTGGCGGTTATTCTTCTTGCCGTTGTTTCGCTCCCGCTGCTGGTGGCGTGGCTGGGAGATGAACGCTTCGGCCTGCTTTCGATCCTCTGGGTTCTCGTTGGATCACTCCAGGTGTTTGATGTTGGTATCGGTCTTGGTTCCGCAAAGTTTCTGTCGGAACATATCGCCGAAGGGAGAAGACACGAGGCCGCGGGAATTGCTCAGGGCACACTTCTTCTTCTCGTTCCCATCTGCCTCCTTGTATCGGCCGGCCTCTTTGCGATGACGTTTCTGAACTTCGCATCGCTGTTCAATATTCCTTCCGCCCTGAGGGCCGAAGCCGTCGCAGGATTGCGATTACTACTGCTCCTCCCGCCTGCGATATTCATGCAAAACGGTCTGAAAAGTGTTCTTGTTGCGTTTCAGCGTTTCGATGTCGTGAATGTCCTTTTGGTAGTCTACGGCGTGCTTCAATGGGGTGGGGCCGTCACAGTACTTGCCGTGGGAGGTGGATTTCTTGATGTTGTGATTGCCATGGTGGCGGCGCGGTATATTGTCATGATTCTAACGACAGTGGCCGCTGTCCGGATGCTGCCCGAAATCATGAGGGTTCAACCAGCCGGAACGAACATGATTCAGAAGCTTTTTCGGTTCGGTGGATGGGTTTCGGTATCACAACTTCTCGGACCGGCGTTCGGTGTCCTTGATCGTCTCTTTATCAGCGCGCTTATTTCGCTTGCCGCCGTGACTTCGTTCAGCGTGGTTACGGATGTCGCGTTGAGACTGCTGATCATTCCATTGAGCTTTGTTGGCACGCTCATTCCCGTTGTCAGTGGTGGATGGATTCGGTCGGATAAACAGGCGCGGGTCAAAAGCCTCTATGAAAAATCTCTCAAGTATACGTTTGTGATCATGCTCCCGATCGCGTTCGTACTCGCGCTCTTCAGTAAGGAGATTCTCACCGCATGGCTGGGAGCGGAGTTTGCCGGTCGAAGTGGCACGGTTTTGATGATCATCGCCCTGGGCCTGATTGGAAACGCGCTGGCTCAAATGCCTCTTGCCGTACTTCAATCCATGGGGAGACCCGATATTCCTGCAAGGGTCATTCTCGCCGAAATTGTCGTGTATGGGGGATTGTGTTTTGTGTTGACGGACTTTCTCGGCATCGTCGGTACCGCAATCGCGTGGTCGCTTCGTGTCACTGCTGAAGCCGCTATTCTCCTGGCGGTAACGCGCAATCACATGAAACACGTTGTTTCACCGCAGGATTCTTCGTACATCTGGAAAAGCCTCGCAGTGCTTGTAGCTGGAGGAGCTCTTCTTACGTGGATGCGTACGCTCACCGGCGAAGTTGGTATCCTCCTCGCGGGTCTTTTGTTGACAATGACTGCCTATGTAGTCGTCCTGTGGAAAACCGTTTTTGACGTGAATGGGCGGGCGTTCCTCGCATCGCGGGCAAAATAAAGAGACGGACTGAACCGTGAATATCCTCTCGATATGCCCGATACTTCCCTATCCCCTTATCGACGGGGGTCGGAGAAATGTCTTCTTTCCGCTGAAACACCTGACGAATCGTGGTCATAGGATCCAGTTGGCATGTCTTACCGTTGACAATAATGCAGGGGCACGGCGCGCCTTGGAACAATACTTTGAAATTCATGTGGTTGTTCATCCGGCCAAAAAGGCATTAATGGCCGGGGCGTTCCGATCGGTGTTCCGAACGATTCCCTACGTTCTTAGCAGGAACCACTCCGAACTTCTTCTGAGCGCGGTCTTCAAAGCGGCGGAGCAGGGGGTAGATCTGGTGCAGATTGAGGGAATCCATGCAGCGTGGTATGGGCTTGAAGTCAAGAAATGGTTTGGGATTCCCGTGATCCTCCGGCTTCACAATCTTGAATCCTCCAATCTTCGCACATACGTTCCCTTTCACCCCAACCCTCTTGCACGGTCATTCCTGAAACTGGAGCTGCGCAAGCTCATCGATTACGAACGATCCGTTTTTGGCCTGTTTGACAGAGTGTTGCCAGTGTCGCACGACGACGAACAGGATCTTCTGATGATTGCTCCTGGGGCAAGAACTGTGGTGATTCCTGTGGGTGTTGATACGGACTATTTCAGACCAGTTCCAACGCAGGAGGATCCCGGATCCATCCTTTGGCTTGGTTCGCTTCAATGGCTCCCGAATCGCGACAGCCTTTTTTGGTTCTATCGCGAAATTCTTCCCATTCTTGTCAAAGCACTCCCATCGGTCATCGTCCGTGTCGCCGGCAGCGTGTCGGCGGATGTGCGAAAAAAGTTCGTCCATCCCAATCTGACATTCCTCGGCGAGGTTGACGACATTCGGCCGCTCGCGGCTGCCTCGCAGGTGTGTGTGGTCCCGTTGCGGGCCGGAAGCGGAATCCGCATGAAGATTCTGGAATTCTTTGCAATGGGGAAAGCTGTTGTTTCGACCACAGTTGGCGCAAAGGGTCTGGACGTTGCCCCGGGTGTTCATCTGTTGTGTGCCGACGATCCGAGTGCATTTGCGGACCGTGTAATCCATTTGCTGAAGGTTCCTGGTGATCGGGCGCGTTATGGCAAGGCAGGCAGGAACCTTGTGGAGAGCAGGTATTCCTGGGATACGGTGACGGATGGCTTTGAGCGTGTCTATGAAAAGCTCGGCTCGTCATGAAGATTGTCTATGTCGGCATGCGGTACGATTACGGCGATCCCCGCCTTGGCGATTGCTACGAGTACAGCAATTTTCATGATACTCTTGCAAGAATGCCCGGTGTAACGGTGGAGGATTTTCCGTACGACGAAATTCTGAGGCAGGAAGGAAAGAAGGTGATGAATGAACGGCTTCGGTCAACGGCACGACAAAGGCCCGACCTGTATTTCTTTGTTCTCTTCACAGATGAGTTTTTTCACGAAACCGTCGACTGGCTGACGCGACACAGCGGAGCGCTTACGCTCAATTGGTTTGGTGATGATCACTGGAGATTCGACCTTCATTCCCGTTTCTGGGCCCCACTCTTCACATGGGTGATCACAACGGATCAAAAGGCTGTTGATCGCTATCGGGCCATTGGCGTGAACAACGTGATACTCTCACAATGGGGGTTCAATCACCATCTCATGGATGGGACTTTGGTTCGGGAGGAGTTGGATGTTTCGTTTGTAGGCCGGACGACGCCAGGAAGGAAGGCGATCCTACGTCGGCTCCAGAAGGAAGGGATTGACGTGACAGTGTGGGGCCGCGGGTGGAAGAACGGACGATTGAGTCCGGGGGACATGATCCAAACCTTCAAGCGGAGCAGAATCAATTTGAACTTTACAGAAAGTATGGGGGGATTGCAGCCCCGCACACTTGCAAAGGCGTTTCTTGCAAGGCGCGCAGATCAAACGATTTCCCTCCGGCCGTTGCGCGAAGTTGGTCCAGCAGTTCGCCTGCTCCTTTCCCGCCCGCGACCGCAAATCAAGGGGAGGAACTTTGAAATCCCCGGGCACGGTGGATTCCTTCTCACGTCAGCGGCGGAAGGTTTGGATCGCTATTACTCGCCGGGCAGGGAAATCGAGGTGTGGAACGATCCGAATGAGCTCGTACAAAAGATCCGGTATTATCTGACGCATGGTGTAGAGAGGAATCGCATGAAAGAGGAGGGGAGGCGGCGTACGCTTGCAGAGCACACCTATGAACGCCGTTTTCGGGAAATCTTTCGCACTATGGGAATAACCGGATTCTGAGGATCATCGTGGCCGAACTGTTCTTCTGGATCTCCGCATTCACGATTCTTTATACGTACGCGGGATATCCGTTCCTTCTCGGCATTCTATCGCTCTTCAAGCGCCAACAGGCAGTGCCGCTGAAGATGGAGCCAACGGTATCACTGGTGCTGTCAGTATATAATGAAGAAAAAGGAATTGAGGAAAAACTTGGGAATCTGCGGGAAATCGATTATCCTTCCGACAAACTGGAGATTCTCGTTGGATCAGACGGATCGACTGACCAGACCGTGGAGTTGCTTGAAAAAAGCGGCCTGAAAGGGATGCAGCTCTTTGTGTACTCGGAGCGTCGCGGGAAGGCAGCTGTTGTCAATGATCTTGTTCGCGAAGCGCTGGGGGAGGTTGTTGTATTTTCCGACGCGAATTCGCTTTTCCGCGTGGATACACTTCGGAATCTCGTGAACCCTTTTGCAGAATCCGGTGTTGGAGCGGTGTCGGGCGAGCTTGTCTTGCTCAGCCCGGGGAACATCGGAGAGTCACTGTATTGGAAATACGAAACGGTCGTGAAACGCCTTGAAAGCCGCGTGGGAACACTCGTCGGTGCAACGGGTGGTGTGTATGCAATCCGGCGATCGTTGTTTCATCCCCTGCCGCTCGACCGTGCCATTGCGGATGATTTCATGATTCCCATGAGAGTTCTTGAACAGGGTTATCGCGTTGCATATGAGCCCGCCGCGGTGGCATCGGAAACGGCCGAAGAAACCGTAGCCAGGGAGTTTCGGAGGAAAGTGAGAATCGGCGCGCAGAATTTCAACGCATTACGATATGTCTCTGCAATGCTGAATCCCCTCCGCGGATTCGTCGCATTTGCACTGTGGTCGCATAAAGTCATCCGATGGATTGTCCCCGTCTCGCTCCTTGTTCTGATCTCTGCAACGGCTCTGCTCTACAGCCCTGGGGGTCCTTTCGCATCGATTCTTTACGGGGAAATACTCTTTTTCGCGCTTGGGGCCTTTGGATTCGTTGGCGAGCGACGGAATTTCCGATCGCCCGTTGTCGTCCTTCCCTATTACTTTCTTGCCATGAACGCAGCTCTTCTGCTCGGTCTGTTGAAATCCATTTCGGGAACACAAACCCCGGCCTGGGAGGTACGCCGCTGAATCGCCGCCATGCATAAGAAAGTCGACCGAATACTCCTGCTTGCTCTGGACTGCGCGACGATCAATCTCGCTTATGGTTTCTATTACTGGCTGAGAATTGGGAGTGGATGGTTTGAATACGCGGCAGAGCCCGACCTGTGGGTTCCGATGGGGATCGTCTATGTGTACTGGCTTGTTTTGTTCTTCTTTTTCGGTTTGTACCGTCATTGGTATGCACAATCCCGGCTTGACGAGGTACTGACGCTGTTCAGAACAACAGCCGTTGGAACGCTCGTTCTGTTCTTCCTGATATTCCTGGAGGAGCAACCCGCCGGTGCGGTTTCTGCACGCGAGCTTATTGTCGTCTACTGGTTCATGCTGTTTGTGTTTGTCAGTGCAGGGCGACTGGCCATTCGCGCGCTGCAGAAGCGGTTGCTGGAGGCGGGGATTGGAGCACGCAACACGTTGATCGTGGGATGGTCGAAGAAGGCCTTCGACCTTTGCGATATGGTTCTCCGGTATCCTGCCCTGGGGTACAGGGTTGTCGGTTTCGTTGCCCCGCCGCGGCCGGCACAGAAAAAACGGAAATCCGCCTACAAGGGCATTTCTGTTGTGGGGACGACGGATGTTCTTCCGGATCTGCTCGAGCGCCACGCTGCGCGTGAAGTTCTGGTGGGGCTGGACTCAACGGATCACAGCCAGTTGCTCGATATCATCCGCTCGTGTAACGGTCGCGAAGTGGGCATGAAGATTATTCCTGATCTCTACGACATCGTCAGCGGACAGGCGCGGATCAACTCGATCTATGGCTTTCCCCTGATCGAGGTGACGCCTGAAATCATGAAGCCGTGGGAGGAGACGATGAAGCGAACGATGGACATCATCGTCGCTTCGTTGGTCCTCATTGTGGGAGCGCCTCTCTGGTCGCTCGTGTCGGTTGCCATTGTTGTGGATTCCCGCGGTCCGCTGTTCTATCGGCAGGTCCGTGTGGGGCGGAACGGTGAGAGGTTCACGATGCTGAAGTTTCGTTCCATGGTCGAGGACGCGGAGAAGCTTTCGGGACCGAAGTGGGCTGAGAAGAATGATGCGCGCGTAACGCGGGTCGGAAGAGTCATTCGTCGGCTTCACATTGATGAAGCACCGCAGTTCATCAACGTTCTCGTCGGTCACATGAGCCTCGTAGGCCCTCGTCCCGAGCGGGCGTACTTTGTGGACAAGCTTGAAAAGGAACTTCCGCTGTACCGTCGACGTCTCAGAGTGAGGCCCGGGATTACCGGATGGGCGCAGATCAAGTACAGGTACGATCAATCGGTTGAAGACGTCCGTACGAAATTGAAATACGACCTCTTCTATATTGAAAACATGTCGTGGCGAATGGATTTGAA
>JACQPU010000130.1 GCA_016207365.1 Ignavibacteriales bacterium
CCTGTAGTAGCCGTCCGCGTCCGAAGCTGCTCCAAATCCAGTGCCTACGATCGTGACATTGGCTCCCGGCAAGCCATTTTTTGTCCGCGCATCGGTAACACGTCCCGTGATTGTCCCTGTTTCCTGATCGACCCGTGTTTGCGCTCCGATCGCGATTTGTCCGTTTTCAAGAACGAAATAGTCGAGGCCGGTATCCTTCAGAATCAGTGCAAGAGCATCGCCGACGGTGACATCCTGCAGGTTCAGGGTTATTCTGGTCAGAGGCAGAAGACCATGCATGTACGTCAGATTTATGCCCGCCACTCGCTCGAGCCGTGCAAGGGCGGCGGGAAGTGGAGTCTCCTGGAAGCTGAGGGAGACAACGTGAGATAAGATACTCTTCGAAGAAGACGCTTTTGGCGGCGTCGTGTCTCCAATCAATGCACTACTTGCCCTTGTCTGGCTCTGCGCGGATAGCTCTCCCCATCCGCTCAAGGCCAACATGGCAACTACTGCGGTGATGAGAATACGATTGAACATGGTGAATCTCCCAGAGTAGGTTGAGAATTGAAAAATATGTTCACTACGGGACTTATCGGGCTTTGGGCGTCTTGCGCGGAACGAGGGAGACTGTACGGCCATCTTGCTTGACGTCTACGTTCATTGCTATCGAAAGGGCCTTGAAGACGTCGTTGAGTGACTGGTTTCTTGTGAACGTTGCAGAGAGATAGTCCGAGAAGAGCGCGGAATCGGACAACATAATGTCGATGTCGTACCTCCGCTCCAACTCCTTCACAACCTGTACGACCGGGGTTTTGTCGAAGACAAGCCCGCCCTCGATCCAGGCGAGGTGTTTTTCCAGATCCACGGCCTGCGGAGCAGTGGGAATCTCACCTTCATGAACAACGGATCTTTGCCCGGGTGCGAGAACCACCTCGCCGCTGTCCGGTTTCTTGTCAGACCTCACAGCCACCTTTCCGCGTGCAAGCACAACCTCGACCCTGTCCTCATCGGGCCATGCCTTGACGTTGAAGCCGGTTCCGAGCACCTGCACCTTTGCGTCGCCGGCATGGACAACGAACGGGGAGTTTTCCATGCGGGACACATCGAAGTACGCCTCACCCTGCAGGCGGATCTCGCGCGAGCCGTTTCCGAATTTCTCGGGAAACCGGACGCTGCTTGCTGCGTTCAGTGTGACCTTCGTACCATCTGCAAACTTCAGCCTCACGCGCTGGCCGCGCTCCGTGGCAACCTCGCGCATCGCGAGGACATGCTGTGTGGGGGCAGGCGAGAAGATGTTCTCGTAGTTGAAAATGATGTAGGGGATGCCAATCAGGGCAACAACAATCGCAGCGATACGGGCGAATTGACGAATCGAAGAACGCCGGGCAAGAGTCCGACGTCCCAGGTGTTCAAGGTTCTCAACCGTAGGCTCCAGCCCGCCTTTGAGTAGCTTACCCTGAGGCTGGCGGGGATGCGCCTCTGGCGCAAAAGTTCCAGGCTTGCCCTGAGCGACCGAGCGAAGCGAAGGAGCGAAGGGTTCAAGGTCAGTCTTGGTTCGCATTGCCAGTTTGGCACGTTCCATCTGGAGGTCCCAGTCGGGACGCTTGAGTCTGGCCTGGCCGCGGGTTTCGTTGAGGGCGTTGAGGTATTGTCTGAGATCCGGATTGGCATCAAGCCACCCGTCCATTTCGGCCTTTTCTTCCCTGGAACAATCGCCAAAGAAGTACCTGGCGAGTTTGTCCCACGGGATGTCGTTGGAGTGCTTGGTCATGGCTCTGATTCGTGTTTGCCGGTATTATTTTCCAAAACCATAGAGGTCGCCGCCTGTACCTGAGACGTAAGGGGAGGGCGATTGCCTTACAAAGACGGTTCAAGGTTTCGGGTACAAGGTTCTAGGTTCAAGGTCAGGGGGGTTCGTCAGGAAATGGTCGAAAATGTTGAATTTTGGGGCTTGGGGGGTGAAAACGGCCGGAATGTCTGAATCAGGATTTTCAGAATTTGCAGGATTTTCAGAGATGGTTGAAGCAACGGATGCTACGCAACAAAAAAGCGCAGGATCAGCACAGACGAGAGGTATGGAGTGAGGTGTTTCCGGAGGGCTTTGAGGGCGCGGCCCATTTGGGTCTCGACGGTCTTGGGTGAGAGATTCAGCACGGCGGCGATTTCCCTTCGCGAGAGGCCCTCCTCCCAATACATGCGGAAAATCAGCTTGCATCGTTCGGGCAGCTTTTCCACAGACTCTTGAACAACAGAAACAAGCTGCTTGTTGTGGATCAATTCCTCGAGGTTCTCCGGCGAGGCAGGTTCCGGTCCAGCTTCCTCGTCGGCAATGTACGTCCTCCTGGACCGCTGCTGTCTCAGGTAATCGATGGACAAGTTGCGAACGCTTTGATAGAGGTATGCCTTAACCGACGTTTTGATTTGCAGATTCCCGGCATCCTCCCACAGTTTTTGAAACAGGGTCTGGACTATTTCTTTTGCGGTTTCCGAGGACTTGACGATGGCATAGGAGAAGCTGCACAGACGTGCATGATAGGCACAGAAAAGGGCGTCAAACGCCGCAGCGTCACGGCGCTTGATTCTCTGGAACTGCTGGAGTTCCTCGAGATGATTGTAGGGGGAGGGGTTGATCTTTCTTGGGGGATGCGCCATTGCGCAGGTGGGCACTTTTCTGGTGAAGGTTGTGAAAATCTGTGGAAGAATCAAGGGTTGGATTTCGAGAGGTCATTGGTGAGACTGTTACCAGTGATAAGCGCAATGGCCGGTGATATTACATCCTCGCCTTGAGAGCGGCGAGGACATCGTCGAGTTTGAGACCGCGGGCCGCCAGAAGTACCAGAAAATGATACAACAGATCGGCAGATTCTTCTTTCAGCGCGACATCGTCAGCCTGCATGGCGGCAACGATGACCTCTGACGCCTCTTCGCCGATTTTCTGGGAGATTGCGGGCGTGCCTCCGGCAAAGAGTTTCGCTGTATAGGAGTTAGCGGGCATGTGGGATTTCCGATGTTGAATGATCCGTTCAAGCTCTTGCAGGACAGGACCACTCAACTCCTCGCCGAAGCACGAAGAGGTTCCTGTATGGCATGTGGGTCCAGTTGGATGAACCTGGACCAGGAGCGCGTCACCGTCGCAATCTGGTCTCAGTGAGATTAGCTCGAGTGTGTTTCCCGACGTCTCACCCTTCTGCCAGAAGCGCTGTTTCGAGCGGCTCCAGAATGTGACTTTTCCGTCCTTGATGGTCTTTTCGAGTGCTTCATGATTCATGAATCCGATCATGAGCACCTGCCGGGTTGCAGCATCCTGAATGACTGCAGGAATCAGGCCGTTGAGCTTGCTGAAATTCAGTTTTGAGAAATCGATCATAGTCGAACGGGAACTCCTTGCTCGCGGAGATATTGTTTCAGTTCGCGAATAGTCAGTTGACTGTAGTGGAAAAGCGACGCGGCGAGGGCAGCATCAGCTCCCTGCAAAAAGGCATTACGAAAATGCTCCTTTGCTCCCGCTCCACCGGATGCGACAAGGGGAACCGAGACGCGTCTTGCAATCTCGTTGATCAAGGCCAAGTCGTACCCGGCTTTTGTACCGTCGCGATCCATGGAAGTAACCAGCAGTTCTCCCGCCCCTTTGCGAACGGCTTCACTTGCCCATTTGATGGCATCAAGGTTTGTTTCTTGCCTGCCACCATGGGTCCTGACTGTCCAGCCGCCGTTTGTTTGCCTGGCATCAATTGCAGCAACAACGGATTGGGATCCAACGCGTTCGCATGCGGCACTCAACAACTCGGGGTTTTCGACAATGGCCGTATTCAGGGAAACCTTGTCGGCACCGGCGTTGAGAAGACGGACGACATCGTCCACACTGGTTACACCTCCGCCCACGGTGAACGGAATATGAACAGCCTCCGCAACCCGTTCCACCATAGCCAGAAGCGTTTTTCTGCCCTCGTGCGTAGCACTGATATCGAGAAACACGAGCTCATCGGCTCCTTCGTCGGAATACCGTTTTACGAGCTCGACAGGGTCGCCCGCATCCCGGAGATTCGTGAAGTTGGTGCCTTTGACTGTTCTGCCATCCTTGACGTCGAGGCAGGGGATGATGCGTTTGGTTAACATGGAATGAGAATGTTGCTGGTTGCCGCAGGTTTCCTTTTTAGCGCAGGCAGATGCTCGTTTCTCAGCTCTACGAGGTGTGGATTTTCTTTGCTCGTCCAAAGAAAATCCACGAAAAGAAAGGACGGCGAAATCGAAACGCACGCCGAAGAAATGAGTACCAATCTCGAGGCAATTGTCAATTCGTTATAATAACGTGGGTTCAATTCAATCACCGGGGATCCATAGTTCTCCCTCCGCACACCGCCGTCGATTTCGCGGGCTATTAGCGTTGCGACAGCAGACGCGGTGAAATGAATACATCTGGAATTCATTGGCACCCGAGAGCGCCGCCTCGATTTCGGAGGCTAGAGGCAAGGGTTGTGCATTTGTGAAGAGAATCCCACCATTTCGAACAGCTTCGCACACAGGCATCCATTGAAATGGACGCCTGCAAAAGCAAGTCGATTTGAGGCAAGGAGAAATCCCTTCGGGATTAGGTTCTCTTTTGTGTGAATCAGAATCTACAGAGTGGACGGATTCACTAAACAAACACCATAAGGGAATCCACTGCCCGCACCGCCATTGATTTCGGGGGCTAGGGGTCGGATCGATACAGAAAGAAAAAGACTCTGAAGGGTCCTGTTACGTGTTTAATGATTTGAGCTCTTCGAGTTTCACCTTTTGTTCATGCAACGCTCTTCCGACCACGACCCCTGAAACTCCGATGTGGGTGAGGGCTCGGATATCTTGGATTGAGGCAACGCCGCCGCTGGCGATGAGTTCGATATCACCAAATTGCCGTCGGATGTCTCCATAGAGTTCCGCATTTGTCCCTTGGAGCATCCCGTCTCGGGAGATATCGGTGCAGATAAACGTAGTGGCCCCGGAGGCAGTCATCTCAGACATGAAATCCGAAGGGGATTGATCAGAGTTCGCAAGCCAGCCGTGATGAGCCAGGGTTCCATTCTGGATGTCGATTGCAAGGGCGATCCGATCGGGGCCGAAGTGTTGGATCCACTTTTTCACGAGGGGTGGATTGGAAACTGCTACGCTTCCGATGATGACGCGCCGGGCCCCGAGGTCAAGAAGTCGTTGAATGTCTTGTTCGGAGCGAATGCCTCCGCCCACCTGAATAGCCACGCCCGGAAGATCAAGGAGAGATTCCAGAGAATCCCAGTTTGTGATTCGGCCATTCTTTGCTCCCTCCAGATCGACGACGTGCAGAGATGAGAATCCAGAATCAAGGAATGTCTTCGCAACATCTGCAGGCGAATCAGAGTAGACCGTCTGCGCGTCGAATCGGCCCTGGCGAAGTCGAA
>JACQPU010000096.1 GCA_016207365.1 Ignavibacteriales bacterium
ACGCTCATTGAGTACTTGAATTGGCTGGGATTTTAGGACGAACCATCGAAACAACGAAGAGGCGAACGAACGATACAACGACCCAACGAGCCAACGAAACAACGAGCCAACGAAGGGAACTTTGAACAGTGAACCCGGAACCTCACTCCCATGCCCGAAATAGACATAACCGATAAAATCGGCTACACGCTTCTCAAGAAAGGCATCATTGATTTCGAGACGCTCGAGAAGTCCCTGAAAATGAAGGACTCTGAGGAGAACAAGAAGAACCGGCGAAACCTCGGGCAGATCCTCGTGTCGGAATTTGGGGCTGACCATGATGCCGTGTTCCGCGAAGTGGCCAATCTCTATGCCTTCCGCGAAATTTACCTGAACGACGAGAAACTCGAAGAAGCGCGTGTTGCGTTTATCAAGAAATTCGTGGATGCGTTGCCCGACCAGCAGCGCGAAATGATGGTCCAGGCCAAGATGCTTCCGTTTAAGTACGACGAACGGCAAACGGACAAGCTGATCATCATCGCCGCCGACCCCACCGATAAAAACCTGCCTGTTGTTGCCCGCAGCTTTAACGTAAAAAAATACGAGATTTGTTATGTCCGGCTGAAGGACCTCCAGGGACTGATGGAGAAGGTCGCTCCGGCTCAGAACGAGTTCCTCAAGCTCCTGAATGAGAATGAAATTACGGTGGACGAGGGCGGAGCTGGCGGAGTGGACGCGGAGGTTGACGAGGATGCCCTCCAAGCCGAGATCACCAAGTCGGCGCTGGTGAACCTGTTCGAAGGGTGTCTGGTTGAGGCCGTCCGCAGAGGCGTCAGCGACGTGCATATTGTACCGGACGTCGGAAACAGGACCAACTTCATGTTCCGTGTGGATGGGAACCTGCAGGTTTGGCACGGTCAGGAAAACACAATGCCAGAGGCGGTCATGGCCGTCGTCAAGGACCGCACCAAGAACGTGGACCGGTTTGAGCGGGAGATGTCACAGGATGGATTCATTCAGCGTGTGATCGATGGGCACCAGCTCCGGTTCCGTGTGTCGATCATGCCCATCGTGACCACGGAATTCAAGCACAAGTTTGAGAGTGTGGTTATCCGTGTGCTGGACGACCGGAAGGTCATTACCGACCTGAACAAGCTCGGGTTGCAGGGTCCAGCGCGGGATTTCTTCTATAAAGCCATTGCCAAGCCGCAAGGCATCGTGATTCTGACGGGTCCTACAGGATCCGGGAAATCAACGACCCTGATCGCCGCTTTGTATCAGGTGATCGATCCGACGGTCAACGTGCTGACGGTTGAAGAGCCGGTAGAGTATATCATCAAGGGTGCGCGTCAGCTCAAGATCGGGCCCAAGATGGGATTTGAACAGGCGATCCGCGGTTTTCTACGCCACGATCCAGATATCGTGCTCGTCGGTGAGATGCGTGACAAGGTCACGGCAGAGACGGCCATCAAGCTGGCGAACACGGGTCACCTTGTATTCTCGACGCTGCACACGAACGACGCCCCCAGCGCGGTGGCTCGTTTGTACAAGATGGAAATCGAGCCGTTCCTTATTGCGTATGCGATCAATATTATCGTTGCCCAGCGTCTGATCAGGACGCTGTGCAAGGTCTGCAAACGGCCCATTCCGGATTCAGACAAAGACAGCCTGCTGAAGTTCGGTTTTAGCGAGGAGGAGCTTGCCCAGCACACGTTCTACGAAGCAGTGGGATGTGACAAATGCAACGGCGGTTACAAGGGCCGTGCGGCCATCCACGAGGCCTTATACTTCTCCAAGGCCATCAAGGATATCGTTCTGAATGCCGGCGATAAGGTGGACGAGAATGCGATCCGCGATCAGGCGTCCAAGGACGGCATGTGGACGTTGCGGCGGTCAGGGATGGAGAGGATGATGGAAGGAATGACGACGTTGGAAGAGGTTGTGTCGACGACGGTAGAAGAGGAGTAGTTTAAGGTTTCTGGTTTAAGGTTCAAGGTTTCCAGGAATCAGGCATGCCAATATCGTCCTCGCTCTCCGGAGGAGCGATTTCGAGATTCCGCGCACCGGAAAACAAAACAGGCTTCCTTTTGCGGGAAGCCTGATGTTTTCTTCTCCAAACCAGTCACTCAAAAGCCACAATTCACCATTCACGCCATTGCCTCTCCCCAGCACTATTCATACCACTCCATGATCCTGTACGCCAGCAGTTTCTTGATCCAGCGGGCCATTTCGAGGGATTCGCTGCTGTAGTTCATGCTCACGTTGCCCTTCATCTGGAATGAGCTGTTCGGTCCGCCGGACATGATCAGTCCGCCGTAAATTTTCGGAGTTCCTGTTGACGCTGTGACACGAATCTGGCTTTGATCGCCGTACGCAATGACCAGACCGTGCCACGTGAATGTTCCTGCCAGGTTCAAGTCGCCGTGGACAACCAGAATTCCCCATCCCTCGCAGTTGCCGTTAAACTTCACGCTTACCGTTGTATCCGGCGTGTAGCAAACCACGATCTTCGGATCATCCGGTCCGCCCCAGACAATGTTTTGATTGATGGGCGAATCGGCCTGCGTATAGCGATAATCATAGTTGTTGAGGTACTCTTGAACGAATTGCAGTGGATCGGCAGTGGTTGTATCGACCGCAACCTTGGTGCCGCCCACGATGCCTCCGGATCCACCGTTGTTCATGACCGTGGTAGAGTCCCCGGTCGTCATGACCGCGACCCCCGGAAGCCCGGGGTCACCCGTTAGATTTCCGTTTGAGTCGTGATCGCGGCCGTCAATTTGGGCTGAGCCCTGCAATTTGAAATCAACCGGTGATGCCCTGATACCCACAGCGGAGTTCACCATCGGGAACGGTTTGGAGTAACGGTAAAGTCTGAGGCGCATCGTGTAGGTGGATTCCGCGAACTGCGAGAAGGCATTCATGTAGATCGTGTCCAGCGTCATGCCGGAGTCGACGAGCGTATAGAACGTCCCGTCGTTGAACGAGCCGTCGGTTCTGCCGATGAGCGATTCTCCGCGGTCAATCGCCCGCAGGCGCGCATGAACCGCCGTGCGCGCAAGGTTCCGCGCGGATGCGTATTTATGGTAGCCGACCTGATGTTCCGTCGCCGCGGTACCAGAGTTTCTCAGATTAATGCCGATCACAGCGAATGCGGCGCCCAAGCCGAGTACGAGTAATAGCGCTGTTCTGCCCATAATAGCCCTCTAGTTAAACTTGACGATTCCCGAAATCATCCATGACAACAGGGTTGAAGGTAACCTTCTTCAAGTTCTGAACCGGGATGAAGGTTACCTTCGTCCCGGCAGCTTTGATGATTTCGGGAATCGAGCTTAATAGCTCAACCCCATGTTCCGCGGATACACCAACTTCTGCCACGTAATCGAATAGTACGTTGTATCGATGGCGCTTCCTGCCGGTTCGCGGCCTTCGATGACGAAGTTCACCCAGATGGCGTAGATTCTGTCAAGTGAATCTGAAACAACGGGTGTGGGAAGTTTCTGGTACCACATGTTGTAATACTCGAACTTGAACGCCGTCGTGCCCCAAAGCTGTTTGATTTCACCGTTCTGGTCTTTACGGTACACAGGGAAATCCAGGGGATTCGGAGTTTCGTCCGCTTGCTGTTTTGTTCCGATCCTGTATTCGATCTCATTGATTGTTCCCGTCCTGGAGAAATCCGAGCGGAACTTGAGATGCGTGGAGTCTGCGAGTGTGATCTTATTCGTGGGTGTCCGGAATCCGATACGAGTCATATCGAACTCAAGCTGTCTGGCGAATTCCACCGCGTTGTGCTGGGTGATTTGGGTGAACGAATTGGCGTACATTGCCGTGTTGAGGTTCGTCTGCACCCGGCCGATGGTGATGACAAGGATTCCGAACAGCACCACGGAACCGACCATATCGAGCATGTTGGACATATGTTATCCTCATTGTAGAGGTCAGAAGTCAGAGGTCAGAAGTCAGAAATCAAATGCCGCTGATCTCCGACCTCTGATCTCTGACCTCTGTCATGATTTTTCCTAGAAATAGCGCCTGTACACCGCAAAATCCTTCATCACGATCGGAATAATATTGCCGGCGTTGTCTTTGGCCATGTTGTCGTTGTAGACGTAGACGGTGATGCGCTTGTAGAATGTCTGTGTCGAACTGCGCGTGTCTGGATCGTTTTCAAGGACGTAGTCAATGGAGTCGATGACTGTGAAAACCCAGCCGAGATTATTAACAATCTTACGTTTGTACCTATGATAGTCGTCAACATCATCGTATTTGGCCAACGACCCGTTCTGAATGTCAAAACCCCCGTCGAGCGTTATGCCCTCTCCGAT
>JACQPU010000097.1 GCA_016207365.1 Ignavibacteriales bacterium
TCCAGGGCCTATGGAAAGCTAAAGGCAATGGTTGAGGGTGCGCGCATCGTTCGGAAGGAGCTGGGAGCGGCGTAATGGGAAGGAAAGCGGCGGTACGCGTTTCTGACGAAAAAGCGTTTCTCTGGTTGCGCAATCTAAGTGATTTCCTGGTCGGCAGTCTCCGCACAGCGAGGAAATTCGATCCGGAAGACTACGTGAAACAACTTGCGGATCAGGGATTTACACATGTGACGATCAACGGCCTGGGTACCGATCATCCGTTTGAGTCAGGTCCACCCGGTGATGTGTATTTTTGGTTTTACGATTACAGCCCGGATCTTGATCAGTTTGTCGAAAGCACGCTGATCAGGGGTTTCTATCCAAAGGAATACCTGAGGAAAAACCTGGAGTCCTTGAAACGCACTGCCGCGCTCGCGCGGAAGAACGGACTGATTCCGGGCTTGCACATGAATTCGCCGAGATCAATGCCCGAAGCGTTTTGGAAGCGCTATCCGTACCTTCGCGGCGCGCGGGTGGATCACCCGCGTGAGAGCTTTCTGCCGCGCTACACGCTGGCTATGGCTCATCCCGTCGTCCAGCAGCATTATCGGGAACTCGTAAGAACAATACTCAATGAGGTCCCCGACATCGGCTTCATTCATGTCTGGACGAACGACAGCGGGGCGGGATTCGAATTCACGTCGTCCCTGTATGCGGGAAGAAACGGCGGCCCTTACCTGATCCGGGAATGGAAGAGCGACAAGGAGATCGAACAAAAAGCGTCGGAGAATGTGCTGACGTATTATCGGCTCTTGCGTGACGAAGGCCGGGCGCGTAATCCGGATTTCAGACTTGTGTGTGATCTTGGACCGTTTTACAAAGAGCGTCCCTCCATTGTCCGTGGGCTTGGCCAGGGGATCGACGCCGGCTCCTTCGGCTATTTCGAAGGCCCGGTGTGGCGGAACGAAGAACGCGTTCTTCGACGAGTCGGAGCGCTGAACCACCGAAAAATCGACATTGCCGACAACAATATTCCCGGCATTCCGTTTCCAGGTCTCGTCTATGAACGCCTTACGGCGGCGCTTCGTCGGGGGGAACGGTGGATGCTAACGGCTACAACACCGCGATCGATTGCCCCCTATGACGTCAACGGCGAAGTACTTAAAGCAGTTCAGAAGGACCAAAAAGCAAGGCTGGAACGGATCCTACGTGATGCAGCAATCCGTTGGGCCGGTCTGGATCGCTGGCAGGCGCTCGTCGGCTTCTGGAAGCTCACCGACAGGGCGGTCAGATCCTATCCGGCGGGGATTCCGTACAGCACATTCGGCTTCCCTTGGTTCCGTTTGTGGGTTCGCCCATTCGTACCAAACATTGACGCAATTTCTGAAGCCGATCGCGCCTACTACGAACGCTATCTTATTGCGACCTTCAACAATCCAACCCGCGTTGATCTCAACAACGACATGATGTGGAACTTCCTGACGGTTGCAGAAGCGGCGAGGAAGAAGCGGATCATTGATACGAAGGTGCTTCCCCCTCTCGAGACAATTCTTCGAACGCTGGGGAATACGGCAAAGGACGGCAGGATGGAATCCAGCGCGGTTTTTCGGGATTTGGAAGTTCGCATCAAGGCTGCTCACGCGTTTTACACAACAATGCGAAACGTTACTGCATGGATCGAAGGAGTACATGGTTATCGTAAAGCAAAAAGTCTGCGCGAAAAGGAAAAATATCGACAGGTCACGCGCGACATGGTCGAACGGGAGATTGGCAACACCAGGAATCTTCTGGAACTCTGGCGTACAAGCACCGTTGAATTCATTCCTATCTCCAAAACCGGAGAATCCCTCCATATCTACGGCACAAACTTCGGGGAACTCCTCGGAAAGAAGCTGGAGCTCATGGAGGCTCATCGGAATGATGAGCCCTTTATCGATCCGGGCTACATGTGGCGAATGCCGAAACAATAGCGTTACATACAATGATGCATCGGGTGGACATACGCTATTCTCCTGAAACGATGAGGGAGAGCGCCGAAGTTCTCCGCGACACGTATCGATTTGCTCTTCCGAAGCGAGTTCCTGTCATTCTGGGAATCGAGGCCCGCTACATTCTTCACGAACGTGGAGGGACATTCGCAGAATATTTTTCCGACGTGAGAACGCAGTTTGTTCATCAGCTCGAGAACTTCAAATGGCGGGTGGAGCACATTCCGGACGACGCATTTGCGGAGCCCGTTGTTACTGTTTCGCCGGATTTTCAGAATGTGGTTAATGCCAGCGGATGCGGATGCGAGATCTATTGGCAGGAAGACGAAACGCCTCAAAGCACCCCGAGGCTTTCAACGGTGGAGGAAATGGTCGGGTACACGCTTCCTCCCTGGCAAACAACCCTCTGGGGGAAGAAACTTGAGTGGTATTCTGTGATGAAAGAATTGGCCGCGGATGCCGATGTCAGGCTGAACGGGGAACGCATTCCGGTGCGCGTTGTCCTGAGCATTGGAGGGGATAGCCCCTTCATGTCCGCAGTCGATCTTGCGGGATTTCATTTCTACGAATGGCTGCTTCAAGCTGAGCGCGAGTGTATGAGATTCCTCGGAATAATTGCGGACCGGTATGTTGAGGTTGAAACCCATTACCGAAAAGTCACAGGACGGTCGTTGAACGATGGCCTCAATTATTCGGACGACTCCGCCCAAGTGATCTCGCCGGCGGTGTACAGGAAGTTTTGCATTCCTATCGCTGAACGCCTCTACGGCATGTTTGGCTGTGACCGTTTCGATGGGCGGCTGATGCACCTGTGCGGACGGAATGTACATCTGCACGACGCACTGAAGGATCTCCGTATTACGATGCTCCACGGATACGGGTCGGCAAACAAACCAGGGGAAATGCTGACGTTGGCGGGAAAAGCGATTCTTCAGGGAGACATCGATCCGATGACCCTCTTCAGGGGAAATGAATTGGAGATTGAGTCGGAAGCCCGTGACGTTCTCGAAACACTGGCGCCATTTGGAGGGATTGTGTTGGGGGATGGATACAACGTCGTTCCTGGAACTCGCCTTGAAAGCCTGGCGATGCTGAAGAGGGTCAGTGGGGAATTCGGGAGGCCTGTAAGGCAGAACCCTTTCTTGGAACGGCACTAGAATGACCTTGATTTCTTGGCCCATGTTCTCTTTTGTAATCATCAATCAAACAACTTTATGAGAACCTTCCCTGCCTTCATTCTTTTGGCCTTCGTAGTCTGCGTTTCTTTCAGTCAGCAGCCGAACATCGACTACAGGTTCGCGCCCGATTACTGGCATACGCCGATTGGTTTTCCGGACGATTGGCAGAAGAGCATGGTCAACGAAACGGGAGCTTTGCTGCTGGATTTCGGACCCGGACCTTATGTGCGAGCTAACACCGTTATTGGTGTTTCAGTGCGGGGTCAGGAACTCACCATGAAGTCCCAGCGGCTCGAGGATGGAAGAACCCCCATCGTGATCACAGAGTTGGCAGGGTCCGGATCATCCATCAACGTGGAGACATTTGCTCTTGTTCCTCAGGAGTCCCATTCCACCGCACCGAGAGAAAATCCTGGTGTTCGGAGGAAACTTGGACTGACAGGTGGAATTGCGTGGGCTCATCCGCCCGAGGACACGGATCAGGTTTTTCGTAATGTCGCGTGGGGGACAAACCGCCCGATTCTCTATGAAATTACTGTGAAGCCAGGAGAGCGAAAGCGCATCGCTCTTGGGATCTGTGAGAGTTACAGGACAATTCCCGGATTGAGAATGATGGAGTTTCATGTGGAAGGGGCCGCGGTCAGAACCGTGGATCCGATCGCCGAGGGTGGACGGAATCTACCCGTCGTTGTGTTTTTTGATGGATATGATGTAAACGGAGACGGAGTGCTGACGGTGGAAACCCGGGCCTCGGCCGAGTGCAGAGATCCCAATGTTCTCTTGAATGGCATTTGGATGTTTCCGCCATCGGCTGAGGTGTCCGTTCAGGATGTGATTGATGGAAGGGCGCGGTCAAAAGCGGAGCTTGTGGTCGATTGTGGTGCTGAGGTGGAGATTCAGAATTTTCCCACCCGCATTGATGCCATGGCAATTTCCGCGGGGAAAACGAGCGGTCCCTTGATTCTCACAGTCCAGACGACCCGGGAGCTTTCGTTTGATTCTCAGAGGGGAATCCTCCTTTTCGAAGGAAGACCATTTGTGGCTACTCGCCCGCGAGTGAAGGAAGCGAGAAAAACGGAGCGCGGTTGGGAGCTTGTGTTTTCTTCGGCTGTGAAGAAAGCTGACGTGATTGTCATTCACGGATACCGATTGCCAAAGGCCATTGCGACAGTACCGGA
>JACQPU010000002.1 GCA_016207365.1 Ignavibacteriales bacterium
AGCGCCTCGAGATACAGGGCTGAGGTCTTGAGGATTATCTCCTCGGGCAAGTTTGGGCCGGGGGGTTTTTTGTTGAAGTTGATGGACAGAAGATAATCGCGGACGAATTGCTTATCGAAGCTCCGTTGTCCCCCGCCGGCTTTATAGGTCTCCTTTGGCCAGAATCGAGAGGAGTCCGGGGTTAGAAGCTCGTCAATCAGAACCAAAGTCTCCGATTCGTCGAGGCCGAATTCCATCTTGGTATCCGCAATAATGAGTCCTTTTGCTTCGGCAATTTCCGCAGCCCGCTTGTAGATCGCCAGAGAGATTTCCCTCACGCGCTCAGCCACGTCCCGGCCAACCATCGCCGCCATCCGCTGAAACGGAATGTTCTCATCATGCACGCCGACTGCTTCTTTTGTCGCTGGCGTAAAGATGGGTTCCGGCAGCCGATCGGACTCCACGAGACCGGCCGGAAGCCTGATTCCACACACGGTCCCAGACTCCCGATATTCAGCCCACCCGGATCCGGCCAGGTATCCGCGCACAACACATTCCACAGGAAGCGGACGTGTCTTTTGCACCCACATCGTGCGATCCTGCAACGCATCCCAGTATGGCTTGCAGGACGGTGGAAAGTCATAGATAATGGCGGACCGCAGATGGTTCGAAATCAGGTCCGCTGTTTGCTCGAACCAGAAAGCCGAGATCTGCGTAAGCACCTTTCCCTTGTAAGGAATTCCCTGCGGTAAAATGACGTCATAAGCCGATATCCTGTCCGTCGCAACAAGGAGGAGCGAATCTCCGAGGTCATAAATATCGCGGACCTTCCCCCGCCGCACCGATCCTAATCCGGCAAAACTCGTTTCCGTCATAACAGGTTCAGTCACTGTCGGCATGAAATATCCTCATGAATCAGATTTTTCCAAGAAAGCACAATCACGCTTCAGAGCCGTCTCGAGCCTCCTGAGATATTCGGCTCTCGGAATTTCCCTCGCACCGAGGCTTGCAAGGTGCGGTGTCAAAAACTGCGTATCCAGCAGAACAAAACCTCGCTGAAAGAGGTGATGAGAGAGAAAAACAAGGGCAATCTTGGAAGCGTCGCGCTCGCGGGAAAACATGGATTCTCCGAAAAAAGCGCCGCCGATTGCGACGCCGTACAGTCCGCCGGCAAGTCCATGCGCACTCCATGCATCAACACTGTGAGCGTGACCAAGACGGTGAAGATTGAGATAGCTGCGTATGATCGTCCCCGAGATCCAGGTCTCTTCCCGTTCCGCACACCGCCGGATCACCTGTTCGAACGCCGTATCAAAACGCACGTCAAAGATTTTTTGTTTCAGGGTCCGACGAAGACTTCTTGAAACAATCACTCCTCCCGGCTCAAAAATAGCCCGCGGATCCGGTGAGTACCAATGAATCTCATCCGACCCGGAATCGGACATTGGAAAAAATCCATGTCGATAAGCATTGAGCAAGAAATCGGGATCGATGATCCGTTCCGACGTTTTCCGTCCATGCATGGCGGCAGATCACCTCTTTTAGTCTCCAAAGGACGTACCCACAGCACGCGCCGCGAGGACGAGCTGGGAATCCGGAGGTACCGTTCGCAATGCCATGATCGCCTGCTTGACGGGAACCCCTGTTACGTCGGTTCCGCGCAGACTCACCATGTATCCAAACTTTCCCTCGGTTGCGAGTTGCAGGGCCATTGATCCATATTTCGTTGCCAGAATCCTGTCGTATGGCGTAGGACTTCCTCCGCGCTGAAGGTGGCCAAGAACCGTCACCCGCGTTTCCAGTCCCGTTGCCTCGGTGATCCTCTTTCCCACCATTTCTCCGATCCCGCCAAGGCGAACCGGATCCGTGCGCCGGACATCTTTTTCCTTCACCACAATTTCTCCATCGGCCGGTTTCGCACCTTCTGCCACGCACACGATACTGAACCTTCCGCCCTTCCTGCTCCGATCCAGTGTAAACTCAAACACCTTGTCCCAGCGGAACGGTATTTCCGGAATCAGAATCACATCAGCGCCGCCGGCCAATCCCGCTCCAAGAGCTATCCACCCCGCGTACCGCCCCATCACTTCGACCACCATCACCCTGTGATGGGCGGACGCCGTCGTTTGAAGTCTGTCAATAGCCTCCGTCGCCACGGAAAGAGCGGAATCATACCCGAAGGTCACATCGGTGGAGGCAAGATCGTTGTCGATCGTCTTCGGAACGCCAATGAAGTTAAGGCCCATGTCAGAAAACTTGTTAACGATATGCATCGTACCGTCACCGCCAATGGCAAAGAGAGCATCGAGGTTCATATTTTTGTAATGCTGAACGGCGCGGTCGGAGCAATTTTTTACTTCGATCCCTGCTGTGGTCACCACGGGAAATTGAAATGGATCGCCTTTATTCGATGTCCCCAGGATCGTCCCGCCGAGATTGAGGATACCGCTGACATCACGATACGTGAGCTCGCGGTGTCGTCCCTCAACGAGGCCTTCGAATCCATCTTCAATTCCGATGACCTTTGCCCCGAAGTAAGCCATTGCCGGTTTTGCAATGCCGCGGATGACCGCGTTCAACCCCGGGCAATCTCCGCCGCCGGTAAGAATCGCAATACGTTTGAGAGTTTGCATGGTTCCTCGTCAGCAATTGTAAAACCCCACTGTGAAGATAACGAAAAGTGCAGGATGATACACACGCCCCCAACAAAAGAAAGGCCTCTCCTGCACGGGCAGAAGAGGCCTCAGCAACCTTCCTCCCACGCGCTTCAGGCCGACGCCACGGATTCCGCTTCTTTGTTCTCTACGCTCATCTGATACTTCTCGCCCAGCCACGCGCCGAAAAGGGCAAGGCAAAATCCGAGGATGAGACCGAACGCAAGATAGCCGCCCGAAACGTGAAGGTCGAGCATGAACTCAAGAAACGACCAGTCGAGGAGCACGGCAAGAAATCCGGCGATGGCGGGCTCCTTGAGCGTAACCCCCGGAGACTTGTACGCCACGACGAATCCTGTCACTGTAAGACTAAGCAGAAAAGCACCGAAAGCGACATCGAGCCTCACGTTGAAAATAGGCGTGAAAATAAACACTGTCAGGACGTTCAGCGCAAATCCCAGGATAACACCGACGATGACCCATTTTGCCTGGACATCGGTAAACAACCGTTTCATCTCCTCCTCGCTGTGCCCTTCGCTTCCCTGGAGCTTTTCGCCCATCCAGGCTCCAATCCAGCTCAGACCAAATCCCAGCGCAAGCAGGAGGAGGTTTCTCAGCATGTCCTGACCGAGGGCCTTACCGGTGGCATAGAGGAGAATGATCGCGAGGAGAGCCACAAGTCCGCCTGCCACGCTCGCTTCCTTGATCGTCACACCAGGCGAGGCATATCCCACAATTCCACCCGTGGCAATGAAACCCGCAAGAAGTACAAGAGCCTGAATTGCCGGAGCATTGAAGGTTGGCAGAACCACAAGAAACGCGGTGGCCGCGATTGCAGCTCCCACCGCAACGCCGATGAGCACCCACTTCCACTGCAATCCGGGCGACTGATTCGAACTGCCGTTCATACAACCTCCCTCGATTGAGATATGAATGGACTACGATGGACAGTCATATTGGAAAAAAAATGACCGAAAAGCAAGGACACGCGGATCAGGACCCATCAGAGAGCAGATCCAGTTGCGACGGGTTCTCCACGTCCTTCTCCGGCGCTTGAAGACCCTTCAGACGCTCTGTAAAACTATTCAACTGTTTGTCGGCCCTGTCGTAGCTGTTCTTCGCATTCGTGACGTGCGTGCCAAGTGTTTCGAAGACCACGCTGAACTTCTGCAACTCCCCACCCAACCTCTGCAAATTCTGAAAGATTTCTCTCGCACTTTTCTCGATTTCGAGACCTTTGAGTCCCAAGGCGATCACTCGTAGGTGCGCATAGAAACTGTTGGGTGAAACAGGAACAACGTGTTTTCCGGTCGCATAGGAATACAGGCCGTTGTCTTCACCAAACGACTCGTCCTTGATGATCGTTTCATAGTAAATGTTCTCGGCGGGAATATACA
>JACQPU010000105.1 GCA_016207365.1 Ignavibacteriales bacterium
GCAATGAGCAGTTCTGTCTGTCGGCAGAGAAATGCCGGGATCTGCAGCACATCCACCACGCCGGCGGTTATCGACGCTTCGTCTGGTAAATGAATGTCGGTCAACACCGGCATTCCAAACTGTTTCCTCACGTCTGCGAGCATCGCGAGCGCCTCATCCATGCCAATGCCCGTGAACGAACCGGAGCTGGTTCGGTTTGCCTTCTTGTACGATGCTTTGAAGACGACAGGCATCCGCCGCTTTTCCGCGGCTTTGTGCACCGTTTCAGCGGTGGTGAAAACCATTTCGCGGCTTTCCACAACGCAGGGACCGGCGATGAGCACCAATGGGGCACCGTCACCAACCGTAATGTGTTTTATCCGCACGCTCATACGAAAACACGGTAACATAGCAAAAAATCGAGCCACAATCAAAGTGCTGCTCTTTACTGGCTCGGATTAATTCCCTATTTTCATTCACTCCATGAGAATACGGGCGTACGGAAAAATCAACCTCGGGCTCCGGGTCCTTCGGAAGCGATCCGATGGCTATCACGATATCGAAACCGTGTTTCATCAGGTCGACGTGTTCGATGAGCTGACTTTCCGCCTCCATGAGCATGACATTATTCTGACCACAAACAAGGACCTTCCCAACGACAGGACGAACCTCTGTATCCGCGCTGCACACATGCTGCGCGACCTCACTGGCGTCCAGGACGGCGTTGAAATCACGCTTGCAAAAAACATCCCAATGGGAGCCGGACTTGGCGGCGGCAGCACGGATGCGGCAGCGACTCTCAAGGGCCTTTGCTCGCTCTGGAACCTGGATATCAGCAACACGGAACTCCATTCGCTTGCTTCCTCGCTCGGATCCGACGTCCCTTTTTTTCTTGCGGGCGGAAGCGCCTATGCAACAGCCCGCGGCGAACAGTTGGAACCAATGCATCTCAGACTCCCCTACTGGATTGTCATTGTGACCCCACCGATCCATGTTTCCACCGCAAACGCATACAAGAACCTCAGTCGGTCAAATGAGACCGCGCCGCTGCTTGACTTTAAATCGATCCTCCTCGAACATATGCACGAGCCGGATATTCTCTCAAAATCACTGGTCAATGACTTTGAGCCTGTCGTCTTCAGGCTCCATCCGGAAATCCAGGCTATCAGGGAGACAATGATCCGCCTGGGAGCCGACCTGGCCCTCTTGACCGGGAGCGGCTCGTCGGTATTCGCTCTGACGAAATCCGAATCGGTTGCTCATGCCCTAGTACGAGAATTCGAGACAGGAGGACGCGTTTTTATCACGAAGCCTTTTTTTTCCCTCACGAACCCCAGAAAGCCTGACGCTGCCGGCATATGACACCGTCTACTCTTGATGCGCACATTGCCGGACTCCTTGGCCGCCGTCTGCGACATGTTTTTCTCGTATCCGTTTTGCTTCTGATCCCACTGTTCACCAAAGCCCAGGACCCCGCCCCCGCAGATACGATGGCTGTTGATTCCGTGAAGAATCCCGTAATCTGCGGCCTTGGCATGTTCAATCCCGCCGACTCGTCCGGGCTTAACTACGAAGCCTTCCTCTGGTCGGACACCCGCTCCATGGGTGATTCCTTCAAGCTGATGCCCGGCTTCTTCCTCAGAGACCTCGGTGGCATCGGGCAGCCTGATCAATTGAGCTTTATGGGCCTTGACAGCAGAGGAATTGCATTCTTGCTCGACGGCAGACCATTGAGAAATCCTGTAACGGGATTCCTCAACGTCTATGAGATTCCCATCGAAGGTGTCGATCATCTTGACTTTCGTCCTGTCGAGTTGTTTGCCGGCGGTACGGCAGGTACGATGAATATTGTCACGCGTCATTTCAGCACCATCAGGCCCGTAACAAAAATTCGCTTCTCGCAGGGACCTTATGAACACCTGATGACCGATGTGTTCTACACCCAAAACGTCGTCCGCGATCTGAATTTCCAGATCGGACTTCAGCGTCAAGTGCGGGAGAATCGCTTTGTCAACACCTCGTACGATTCCTGGAATGTCCGGACGCGAGTCCGCTTCAACATGTCGGATCGCTTCAATGTGAGTCTCACGGATTTCTATCGCAGTTGGACAGTGGGGATGAACAGTGGGATCGATATCGACAGCACCACGCGCCTTGGATTGAACCAGTTTAGCGACGCAGAAGCAATTGTGTTATCAGACAGGGCCTCAGAGGAACGGACGCAACGCGACGTGACGCTTTCGGCCATTGCCCTTCTCCTCGCCGACACGGCTTCACCAACGCAGATGAATGCGTATTTCACAAAGGCCGAAAGAGACTACCGCGATCCTTCGGGACTGACCTCCTCGCCCTTCGACCGCTATGCCTACGAGTTGCATGGGGTGGTTTTGCAGCAGACCATCGCCCTGGGTCCAATTGGCGGATTTGCCGGTCTGCAGGTCGAACGGAGAATAGCAGGTCTCGGACCGGCTGGCGTACGCTCTTTAACAATGACCGCATGGTATTCAGACTTCTCTCTGCATGTTTCTGAATTCCTTCGTCCCTCAGTTTTTGCCCGGGGAGAACGAGTGGGCGCGTCGGGGCACCTGACATGGGGGATGCACGCCGACGTTATCCTCGGCTCGTCGCTAGCCTTTAACGGAGGGTATTCAAGAGTCACTCGTTTTCCAACGCTCCAGGAACTCAACTGGATGCTGTACAGATTCCAAGGTCCGCCTGATCTTCTTGAACAACATGAAAAAATACACCTTTCCCTCAAGGTTCATGAAGGCCCTCTAACCCTTGAGGCAACGGGCTCAGAGAGGCGGATCGAGAATGCCCTTCTGTTTAGAACGTACACACCATCACAACGCTTTCCGGATATTGTTCTTGACGTTCTCCCCGAGCTTCAGATTCGTCAGTTGTTTGGATCCCTTGCTCTGATGCTCTGGAGGATAGAACTCAAAGGCGGAGTGATGTGGACGGAAACAAAAGAGGGAGCTGCGTACACCTCGTTTCATCCACGTTTCGTTCTCACAGGTGAGCTTACATACAGGGACGTATTGTTTGACGGCGCATTGGAGATGCAGGTGGGTCTTCAATCGCGGTTCGTTACCCGGCACACCGGCCTGCGCTTTTTCCCATCCCATGACCTCTATGCTGAAAATTCCGGACGGCTGATCAGAACGTTTTCCACAATGGACCTTTTTGGAGTTTTCCACGTTGGTGATGCGTTCATCAGCATTGCATGGGAAAATCCGCTTGACAGGAAGTACATGACCGTGTATCCGTATCCTGCAATCGGCCGAAACGTCAAAGTGGGAATTAATTGGGTATTTCTTGACTAAGCCAATGGTGGTCACAGTCTTTGGCAGCGGCCGGTGTTTGCCTTCGTCGCAGGACTATCGCCTTGCACGCGATCTCGGGGCAATGCTTGCCCAGGCGGGACATACCGTTTGCAACGGGGGTTACGCGGGGATTATGGAAGCAAGCGCACGCGGAGCAAGAGAAGTGGGTGGATCCACGGTTGGAGTAACCGTCGAAACATTCGGACAACCGGCCAACAGATGGATTGAGAGGGAGGTAAGAACCAAGTCTCTGGCTGAGCGACTGCTGAAATTACTTGAGCTAGGTGAAGCTTATGTCGTGCTGAAGGGCGGCACCGGAACGTTACTTGAGCTTGCGGCGGTCTGGGAATTTATCAACAAACAGCAGATGGTTCCAAAGCCGATCGTGCTCGCCGGGTTCTGGAAGCCTGTTGTGCGGCTGATCGAAGCCGAGGTGAAGTCCGAGGGTATGCCGCCGGCTGCTGCGCTGAGGTTCGCTAGCGCACCAACGGAGTATCTCGACGCCCTCCGCAAGCCTTAATCTGATCGCCCCGTTCTCGCACTCCGATGTATTTTCGACTCCAGGAGCGTAAGCATCGCCTCAGCCGAATTATTCCAGTCGAACTGTTGTGCCCACTCCAAAGCTCCCACCGACAGCCTCGAACGCAATGCCCGGTCCCGAAGAAGGAGCAGCATCTTCGCGGCAAGTTGCTCGATGTTTCCATATTCGTACAGCAGGCCCGTCTTGTCGTCCAGCACAGAGTCACAGAGTCCCGGCACGTCACTCGCGATGACAGGAACTCCGCAAGCATTGGCTTCAATGACGGTGAGCCCCCATCCTTCCTTTGACGACGGATTCACGACAAAATTCATGCTCCTCAGCAGCCGGACCTTTTCTTCGAGTGGAACAAATCCGCGGAACTCCACTTTTCCGGTTATGTGAATTCCCCGTGCAACACGTTCGAGCGTCTTTCGGGCATCTCCTTCGCCCACGATGACAAGGCGCGCGTCCGGCGCATCTCTCAAAACAATCGCAAAAGCCTGCAGAAGATCCTCAATACTCTTGTAGTTCTTCAACCGGCCCAGGTATCCAATGACGTGCCCTTGAAAATCCTGATGCCCGAGGGTATACGCAATGTGATCCACGCAATTCGGTACGAGAAACAGATTCTCCTCGCGAAAACCGTACGACAGGAGCTCCTGTTTAGTGCTCTCCGAAACAACGGCCATCGGTGTGTTCCGATACACGCGTTGCGCGAGCCATTCTGCCCCGAGAACATACAGTGCCCCGGGCGGATGAGTTTCCGCAAAAATGCTCTTTCCAAAAAAATGATGCAGGATACCGACAAGCGGCTCCCGTACAAAAAGGGGAGTGTAAAACGGAATTTTGTTGATATCGTCAACAATGATGTCGAATTGCGAGCGAAATTGGCGCATATATCGCGGATAGACCCGATAGTTGAAAAGGTTCCTTCCGCCCTCCCGCATGATGCGAATTCCGTCGATGACCTCGTCGGCGGCCGCTCCGCTGTACCACGAGCAAAAGAGCGTGATGGAATGTCCCCGCGCTGCAATGCGTTTGAAGATTTCATGAAGATGGACCTCGGCCCCACCGCTCAGAGGGTTGGTGACATCCTGCCAATTGAGAAGGAGAATATTCATGAAAGGAGGTATTTAGTGGAGTCCGCTGCTCTCGGATTGTCCGGGCGACGGAGATTTTCTGGCTATTACACCAATGGAAATGCCCGTATGCAACGGGAGCGCTGTTTCAAGAAGCCTGGCACGAACCGATGCGCGAAGCCGTGTGAGGCCGGGAATCAGGATGGGTTTCAGTGGTAGTCTGATACCGATTCTCTTTCCCATCTCCCTTATGACCCGATAGAAAAAACTGGGATACATCCATTCCCCGTAGGCAAAGACGGGTGTCAGGCCCTGCGCGGTCAGGTCGTCACGAAGCTCCCCGAGAGAAAACGAACGTTCCCAACCGGCGAACCACTTGTTGATGGCTATGAGAATATGTTTTGCAATAGTGTAGAGATGGTAACGTTGAGGAACATCGACAAGGAGGAGGCCGCCGGCCCTCAGGACCCTGACATGCTCTCTGAGGAGGCTCTCGGCGAACGGTTTTCTGAAGTGTTCGAGGAGCCCTTGGTGAAAAACAATGTCGAAGGTGTTGTCCCGAAAGGGAAGTTGAAAGGCATCCCCGCCGACGACTGTTGTTGCCAGCGAACGAGCTTCGGCAAGACGTTTGAGAATCAAAAGGGAATTTGAGGAATAGTCAAGCTGGTACACATCGGCCCCTGCCTCAGCGACGGGAAAGCTGTCCCGACCTGTTCCAGCCCCGATTTCCAGCACGCGTGCCCCGCCGAGAGTCGTTACTTTCCTAAGACTTCGCAGGATGCGATCGGCATTGGAATAGACCTCCTCAACATCCTGCTTTTCTTCCCAGAAGTTCTCCCAATCGGAGCGGAGCGATTCCTTTTCCGAAGAGACCACGCCTGTCACTTGGACGTTGCAGATCCTTTGCCCGTGTCAGCCAGCTGCATCTGAATGTTTGCCTTGCGCTCAGCGACAAACTGCTCCACTCCCTGTTCCATGCTGTACACTTCGCGCAGCGCATCGAGGACCATCATTGCGTCCTGCAGCCGGCCAAGGGATTCATAGGCCTGGAGAAGGATAATATAAGGATTATCCTGCGCCACCGGTCTTCGTTCCTTGCGGCTAACGACGGGCTCCGCTTCCACAATGATTTCATCCAGAAGTTCGCGATATGTTTCGGTCCGTCCCGCCATCCTGTAGAAATTCGCAATGTCAAACTTCATGGCCAGACCCAATCGGATGATTCTCCGCGGAATAACCGACTCCATGCGGTCAAGAACCTCGGCGAATTTCTCGGGCTTTCGCTCGACGTTGGCATAGTGGTATCCGAGCGAAAAGAACGCCTGTCGATAGTTGGCCATCAAACGACGCGCATCTTCGTCGAGATACACACTGCTATCCTGTAATCCCCGCCAGAGGAAACCCGGCTGAAATGATCGCAACGGCTGCTCGATATCCGTAAAATAGTTTTCCCGCATTTTATCGGCCGAGAGATTTTCCCAGTATGCCCCGCGACGCGGAACGAGCCGGAATGCCAGGCCCTCGAGCTGCATGTAATCCCGCAGTCCGATTTTACTGTCGTCCGAGACAGTCATGGCGAAGTACACCGGACGCTCCCAGTTGCTTGTGCGGATAATGTCATAGACCAGGATGTCCTGAATACGGAGCAAATTATATTGCCCAATGGTGATTGTCGGCGCAAGTGTGAACTGGATTGCTCCTCGGTTGGTCAAGGACGTATCCTTGACGCCAAAGCGATCGATCACTGGTTTTGGCAACGGGAGCTCGCGCACCTGTGCCTGCCAGGGAATCGGACCAAGGGAGGCGATACGATTGTCGGGAATGCTGATCGGGACCTTTTTTGCTCCATACGGTTCAAGATTCTTCAGCTGCGTTATGTACCAATCGGTGTTCAACAAGCTAAGGTTGACAATCCTGATGTCCTTTCGGATCCCCTCAACATCCTGAAGGTACCAGAGCGGGAACGTATCGTTGTCGCCATTTGTGAACAGAATTGCATCCTCATCGCATGACTGGAGGAGATTGTAGGAATAATCCCACGCCACGTAGTTGCCGGAACGATCCTGCTCGTGATAGTTGGTTCTTACCATGTTGATCGGCGAGAGGAGCATCGCTGCTGCGACAACACCGTACGCAAGCGGAGCCGACTGCGAAGACGCGAAGAGCCGTTCCTTGAGTTCATCGATGACCGCCACGACCCCCATGCCAATCCACATGGCAAACACGAAGAAGGATCCCACGTAGAAGTAGTCGCGCTCCCGCGGCTGGGGCTCCTGCATATTGAAATAGAACACCAAAACGATGCCCATGATCAGGAAAAACGTCACGGAGACAAATCCCATCTTCCAGTCCCTCGACCAGTGGTGGAATGCGCCGAAGAGACCGAGCAACAACGGAATGCCGTAGAGTTTGCTCCAGTCAACACCCGCCTCTTTCCAATCCCCTTCCTGCCCGACGAAATTCCAGCCGAAATACCGGAAGTACATATGTCCTAGTTGATACCGCCAAAAGTAGTCCCAGTCGCTGGTATAGTTCTGATGAGCGGCCGCCTGCTCGGGTTCGGTAACATTCCATCGCCTGTTCATGAGAGGGGCGTTACCGTACTGCTCACGGTTCAGATAACTGATGAGACGCTCCAGATTGTTCGGGTTGTTCTCGTTCATGGGCGGACTGGCATTTGCCCGTATGAGGACCATGGTGTAGGTTGAATACCCGAGAACGATCAGGAGGAACGAAAGCAGGGCAACATTGAGGATACGCTCATTTCGTTGAATGGAGCGATAAACCCCGTAGATCGCTCCCACAATGGCAACAATTGGGATGATAAGAAAGATCACGCTTCGCTGTCCAAGGAACTCTCCGTCCAACAAGCCCGGGAGCCATTTCACAATGCCGGGATAAATGACCCCGAACACAAGCAACGCGACAACACCGAACTTCACAAAACTCTTCACAGAGAATTCGTAGAGCCTGAAGTACACGATCAGCATCACTGAGAAGAGGGCAAGGATTGCCAGAAGGTGGATCCCGACAGAAAGGCCGACAAGATACGCAATCATGAGCAGATACACGTCGCCCCGTTGCCAGTCCGCCTTTTCGTACCATCGAAGCGCCAGCCAGAGCACTGAGCTGACGAAGAGCATGCTTAGTCCGTACACCTCGGCCTCGACCGCATTGAACCAGAACGTCCGGCTGAACGCGAGCGAGAGGGCTCCCACAACGGATGCACCGTATACAACGACTCGATCATACGTGGCGGTTGGTCTTCCTCGCCACATTGTAATGAAACGGACACTGATCAGGTAAAGAAACATGACCGTTGCGGCACTCGCCAGCGTTGAGATCAGATGCATCCGAACTGCGGCGTCCGCGGCAAGCGGGAGCATGCTGAATACCCTTCCGATCAGAAGAAACAGCGGGGCGCCGGGGGGGTGGGGGACCTGAAGGGAATAAGCGGCAGCAATGAACTCCCCAACGTCCCAGAACACGACCGTGGGAGGGAGAGTGAGAACATAGGCAACGAGAGAGGCAAAGAACACTGAGAGCGCCAGGGCGCGGTGCAACGTCTTGTCGGTCATTCGTTCCTCAAGGTCGCAGAATTTCTAATCTACGTTGAAATGGAGTGATCTGCAAGGTCATCGGATGAATTCACAGCATATCTCATCGCATACGGCGTACCCTTGCGGGGTAAGTTTCAGAACGTGGTCATCCGCAGTGGCAAGCTTTGCACGGACAAGCCTGTCGATCACATCCCAAAAACGATTCCGAAGATCGACTCCATGTGATTCACTGAATCGCTTGAGATCCAATCCCGTACTGCGGAGGCCCAGATATACTTCTTCGTCCTTTCGCTGTTCGAGTGTGAGGAGCTCCTCCCCGGCAACTGGAAACGCGCCTGCCGAGAGGCGCTGCAGGTACGTGGGAAGGTTGGCAATGTTCCACCAACGGAGGCCGTCCCAGTGCGAATGCGCTGACGGTCCGAATCCCAGATAGTTACCACGGCTCCAGTATTTGACGTTATGGCGGGATTGAAAACCGCGTTTGCAGAAGTTTGACACCTCATACTGCTCAAACCCATGCACCGCCAGAACCTCAATGGTCATGGCATAGAGTTCAGCGTCGAGTTCGGGCGGCAATGGAGCGACTTGTTTTGACTCGACCATCCGTTGGAGCGGCGTACCGGGCTCCACGATAAGGCTGTAGCAGGAAAGATGCGTCGGTTGAAGGGCGACGGCCTGCTCCAGATTCTCCTTCCAACGATCCATCGTCTGTCCCGGCAACGCGAACATCAGATCAAGACTGACGTTGGAAAATCCCGCCTCGAAGGCATTTCGCACGCATTCTTTTGCCTGTTCCGCCGAGTGAATTCGCGTCAAGAATCTCAGGTCATCTTCGTGGAAGGACTGAATGCCAACGCTCACTCTGTTCACCCCGGCCTTGCGGAATGCAGCCAGCTTTTGGCGATCAACGGTTCCGGGATTCGTTTCCAGAGTGATCTCAGCGTCCTCCGTCACAGAGAATCCGGCACGGAGAAGATCCAGGATCGTCGCAATGTTAGACGGTTCCAGCAACGATGGCGTTCCACCGCCGAAAAACACGGTGTCGCAGGTCGTCCGGAACCTCCCGTCGGCTGTCCTGAGCAGGATCTCACTTTCAAGCGCGACTAGAAATTTCCTGATGAGAGCTTGCTCCTTGCCTTCGCCGTCACCGCGTGGAGCCAGCGAGTAGAAATCACAGTAAATGCACTTGTGCTCGCAAAAAGGAATATGAAGATAGAGCGAGGCGTTCATGGTTTTACCGTACGAGCATACCGATTCTTTCCCACCGGATGCTTTGAACTTTGCTCATCGGGTCCATAAGCGCTATGTCGGGATCCCACGACCAATACACCATCAGCGCTTCCCCAATAAGATTCTCTTCGGGAACAAATCCCCAAAATCTGCTGTCCAGACTGTTGTGACGATTGTCTCCGAGCATGAAATAGTAGTTGCTCTTGATCGTGTAGGAATCGACTCGTTCGCCATCAATCGTCACAGAGCCGTCCTGGAGTACTTGAAGCTCGCTTCCTTCTCTGTGAAGCAGAAGTTTCCATTCCTCCGCATTGTCTGCCGTAATCCGCACAACCTCGCCGCGCCTCGGAACAACAACAGGTCCGAAATCATCTTCTGTAAACCCAGAGCCCGGCACGGGCCACGCTCCACCGAATCTCAATGACGAGCCCGCGGGATCGGTCATTTTCACATTTCGGGAGAACAACAACTCGCGACCGTTAATAAACACTTTTCCCTTCCTCAACTCCACCGCATCGCCCGGGATTCCCACGCACCGCTTGATGTAATTGACGTCGTTTCCTTCCCCCTCTGTTGAACCCGCAAGAGCAGGATATTCAAAGACAACGATATCGCCCCGCCGAACGTCTCGCCATGGCAAGGCGACGGTCGGCAGC
>JACQPU010000098.1 GCA_016207365.1 Ignavibacteriales bacterium
CTCCAAAGGAGCTGATCATTCTCTGATATGACCGACACGAAACGCCACGTTCTAATCATTGCGTATTACTTTCCTCCGATGGGTCTTGGCGGCGTTCAGAGGACGCTCAAATTCGCCAAATACCTGCCATCGTTTGGATGGCAGCCAATTGTTCTCACCGTTGGCGAAACCGGTTACTTTGCATTCGATGAATCACTTCTAAGGGAGGTCGAAGAGTGCGGGATTGAAGTCGTTCGCACGAGCTCATTCGACGTCAACAGAATATTCAGGCGCCGCAAGCCTGTGAAAATGCCGCGTGAATTCATGCGAAAGATCCTCCAGTTTCTCGGTGACCTGTTGTTCATTCCGGATACCAAGGTCGGCTGGAAACGCAAGGCTGTCAAAGCGGGCATGGAAATCCTAAAGAACAGACACGTGGATGCGATTGTTGCAACGGCGCCCCCGCAGACAGATTTCCTCATTGGTCTGGAGTTGAAGCGCAGAACGAAGATTCCTCTTGTGATCGATTACCGCGATTCCTGGCTCGAATATCCCTTCAAGTATTTTCCGACTCCGCTCCACCGCTGGTGGCACCGACGGCTGGAGCGTAAAGTTGTGCGTGGATGCGACCGTATCGTCGTGACGCATCGGCGCGTGAAAGAACAACTGGTGACCCGGTATCCTTTTCTTTCGTATCAGGATGTGACGATCATTTCGCAGGGTTTTGACGGGGATGATGTTGAACTTCAGAACGTCGGGAGATCGCCTTCCCACAAGATTCGAATAGCCCATGCAGGCACCTTCTACGCCCGAAGGGAACCGGGAACCCTGTTGCGGGGACTGCACAGGTTGCTGAAGGACTCACCAGCGCTGCGCGGAAGATTCGAGCTGAATTTCATCGGAGCCACCCGGAAAGAAGATCAGGCGCTCGTTGCAAAACTGGGATTGCAGAATGATGTGAATTTTCTGGGATATCTCGATCATCGTGTCTGTCTCAAGCATCTTCTCGAGGCGGATGTACTCTGGTTTGTTCTGGACAATAACCTTCAGTCTCCGGGGAAGCTATACGAGTATTTTGGAACCGGTAAGCCAATTCTCGGATCGGTCGTGGATGGTTACATGCATCAGCTTCTCGAGGAAAGCCGCGCCGCTCTCTGCGTGTCGCTTGATGATATTGATGGTCATGCCAAGGCCCTTCAGGAACTCCTGTCTCAATTCGACAGAAAGCAGTTGCCCCGTCCGCCAGCGGAGTTCATCCAGCGCTTTGAACGACGGGCGTTGACCGGCGACCTCGCCAAAGTGCTGGAGACATTGATGGACATCGATCGAAATGCGTTCGTCAGAGTGAGTGGAAAATGAATATCCTTGTCGTCGGGTCCGGTGGCAGGGAACACGCGCTTGTCTGGAAGTTGAGACAGAGCCCCTCGGTGGGCACTCTGTACTGCGCTCCCGGTAATGCGGGAATTGCGTCTGTGGCGACATGTGTCCCCCTGAAAGCAACAGATTTTCAAGGCCTTCTTCGTTTTGTGCGGGATAAGGCTGTGGATTTGACCGTTGTGGGACCCGAGCAGCCGCTCGTGATGGGCATTGTTGATGTTTTTCGGGAACACGGTCTTGTGGTCTTCGGTCCATCCGCCTCCGCTTCGCGCCTCGAAGGGAGCAAAGTATTCGCGAAGGAGTTCATGAAGAGGCACGGTATTCCAACCGCGCGTTTCGCGAGCTTTGCCGCGGGATCGGGCAGGCAGGCGGAGGCATTCATTGAATCGTCGTCCGTTCCGCTGGTTGTAAAGGCCGATGGCTTGGCGGCAGGAAAAGGGGTCGTGATTTGTCAGACAAAAGCGGAGGCGCGCATCGCCGTGCAGGAGATGCTCGAAGCCAAGGCGTTTGGTGCCGCGGGGGAAAACGTTGTGATTGAGGAATTCCTTGAAGGAGAAGAGGCCTCGGTGTTTGCGTTATCTGATGGAGAGCATTGCGTCACGCTTCCTTGTGCGCAGGATCATAAGAGGATTCTGGACGGGGACAGAGGAAAAAACACCGGCGGCATGGGTGCTTACGCTCCTGCGCCGATCATGACGCGGGAACTCACGGATCGCGTGGAGAAAGAAATCATCCGCCCCACTCTCGGCGGCATGAAAGAAGAAGGCGCACCGTACAGAGGATGCCTCTATGCAGGGCTTATGATCACGAAGGACGGGCCCAAAGTGCTGGAATACAATTGCAGGTTTGGGGATCCTGAAACCCAGGTTGTCGTTCCGCTTATTGACGGGGACTTTGCAATGTTATTGAAGGCCGCAGCGTCCGGCTCCCTTGCAGACTATACGCCCGCGTTTCATAAAGCATCGGCGGTGTGTGTTGTCATGGCCTCGAGGGGGTACCCGGATGAATACGAGACAGGCAAGGCCATTCGAGGGCTGGATTCGGTTAATGTTGAGAATGGCGAGATTGTTTTTCATGCGGGGACCAATCGCGATGGAAATACCATCATCACCGCAGGAGGACGCGTGCTGGGAGTAACGGCCGTCGGGTACAAGCATGAACTGGAAGCCACCATCGACGCCGCATACCGGCTCGTACACAGAATTGCGTTTGACGGAGCCTATTACCGGAGCGACATTGGGAAAAAAGCACTAAAGCACGTTAAGCCCGGGAAGCACTCATGAATATTCTTGTTACTGGCGGTGCCGGATTCATTGGATCGCACGTTGTCGATGCCTATCTTGAAGCGGGTCATTTCGTGACCGTCGTGGATGATCTTTCAACGGGTTCTGCGGCGAACCTCAATCCGAGGGCAAGATTTTTCAAGATGGATATCCGCGACAGGGGTGTGGGGAACGTGTTTGCCGAAGGGCAGTTTGATGTCGTCAACCATCACGCAGCACAGATGGACGTGCGGCGGTCGGTTGCCGATCCATCCTTTGATGCTTCGGTAAATATTCTTGGAAGTCTTAATATTCTTGAATATGCCCGCGCGAACGGTGTCCGGAGAATTATCTTTGCTTCAACGGGAGGAGCTGTCTATGGTGAACAGGAACAATTCCCCGCAACAGAGGAACATCCCACTCGACCGCTTTCTCCTTATGGCATCACAAAGCTCTGCGGTGAAAAATATCTTTACTTTTATCAACAGGTTCACGGCATTGATCATGTAATTCTTCGGTACGCCAACATCTACGGTCCCAGGCAGAATCCTCATGGCGAAGCCGGTGTCGTGGCGATCTTTTGCAGCAAGATGATTTCCGGGGAGGATCCTGTAATCAATAGCGATGGGCAGCAAACGAGGGATTATACATACGTTGGCGACGTTGTCAGAGCCAATCTCTTCGCGCTGGAATTTCAAGGATCTGATGTGTTTAATGTAGGTACCGGAAAGGAGACTGACGTCAATACGCTGTTTCGTCGTCTGAAGACGACGTTGCAATCCTCGTGCGCGGAGCGGCACGGGCCTGCGAAGGAAGGCGAGCAGCGAAGGAGTGTCATCAGCTACGGAAAAATCCACAGAACGCTTGGGTGGGAGCCCAAGGTAGCGCTCGATGCAGGCCTGGCGTACACGGCGGCATTTTTCCGACAGACAAAGACTGCCAGAACATGAATCGAACCGAAACCATGGCGCGGGAAGTGACAGGAGGAGATAGACGGGCGGTTGCCCGGGCCATTTCCCTCATTGAAAATGAGGAAGAAGAGTCGAATTTCCTTCTAAGTACATTGTTTCCGTTCACTGGGCGCGGATATCGCATCGGTGTCACGGGACCGCCGGGTGCAGGAAAAAGTACTATCACGAACAGACTCGCAAAACACTATCGCAGGGAGGGACTCAAGGTCGGCATCATTGCCGTCGATCCGACAAGCCCGTTTACGGGTGGCGCATTGCTGGGAGACAGAATCAGAATGACCGATGTGGAACTGGACAGTGATGTGTTCATCCGCAGCATGGCTTCGCGCGGCAGTCTGGGCGGATTGAGCAGAAAGGCGAAGGAAGCGGCGGATGTCCTCGATGCGTCGGGTTATCAGGTCATACTGCTCGAAACGGTCGGTGTCGGACAGTCCGAGCTGGAAATAGCACGTGCAGCCGATACCACAGTGGTCATTCTCGTTCCGGAATCCGGCGACGGCATTCAGGCCATGAAAGCAGGCCTGATGGAAATAGCCGATTTTTTTGTCCTGAACAAGGCAGACAGGCCGGGAGCGGATCAAGCGGTGCAATCAATCAAGACTATTCTGGGATTCCGTCAGCATGGAGATTCCAGCGGTCCGATGTGGATGCCGGATGTAGTAAAGACAGTGGGAAGTGAAGGAAAGGGAGTCGCGGAAGTAGCCGCCCTGATAGCAGCGCACAGGGAGTTTCTGACCGCGTCCGGGGGACTCGAGCGAAGGCGGAGGGGACGCCTTGAGCAGAGAATCCGCGATCTGGTGGAAGAACAGCTCCAGGTTGATTTCTGGAATTCTCACAGAACCGGGGCTCTGCAGAGAGAACTGAGTCGTGTTGTCGACAGGGATCAGACGCCGTATGATCTCGCAGGCAGGCTTATTGCTGATTTCAAAAACCAGTCAGGCGAACGATCCGAGGGCCATCATGAATAGCAACCAGAATCTGGATTTCGATCTTACGGAAGAAATGACCATGTTGCGCCGGACGGCGCGGGAGTTTTCGGAATCGGAAATCCTCCCAAAGGTCATGCAATATGACGAAGCGCAGGAATTTCCGGCTAACCTGATGACGAGAATGGCCGAGCTGGGTTTCCTGGGAGCTACCGTACCAGAGGAGCTCGGGGGGGCGGGAATGACGGCGCGCGAGTTTGCAGTCATTATGGAGGAACTTGGCCGCGTGGATCCGTCAGTCGCGTTGACTCTTGCGGCGCACAGCGGTCTGTGTTTGGAGCATATCCTGCTTTTTGCGGACGACGAGCAAAAAAGGAACTATGTTCCGGATCTGGCAACAGGAAAGACCATCGGATCCTGGTGTCTCACGGAACCGGGCTCGGGAAGCGACGCCGCAGCGATGCTGACAACAGCGGAAAAACGAGGATCAAAGTACATTGTCAATGGTACCAAGAACTTCATTACGAACGGCTCTCACGCATCGACCTTTGTGGTTATGACGCGAACGGATCCTGCGAAAGGAAAAGCCGGCATTTCTGCCTTTATCGTGGAAAAGCAAATGGGTGTCCGAGTCGGAAAAAAAGAAAACAAACTTGGTTTCCGGGCGAGCGATACGGTCCAGCTTGTGTTTGAGAATGTGGAAGTCCCGGCAGAGAACCTCCTGGGGAAGGAGGGAGAAGGGCTGAAACAGGCCTTAGCCGTACTTGACAGCGGACGTGTCGGAGTTGCAGCATTGGCCGTCGGACTGGCACAAGGCGCCATGGAGGCCTCAATCAGGTATGCGAAAGAACGCAAGGCCTTTGGGAAGGCACTCGGAGAGTTTCAGGGTATTCAGTTCAAGGTGGCTGACATGGCCACAGAAATCCAGGCGGCTCGGCTTCTGACCCTCCGGGCGGCAGATGCCAAAGCCCTCGGTAAGCCCCTGACGCTTGTGGCGGCGTATGCGAAGTACTTTGCCAGTGAGGTGGCCCAGCGTGTTGCAACGGAGGCGGTTCAGATTCATGGCGGATACGGATACATCAAGGAATTCCCGGTTGAAAAATTCTACCGCGATGCGAAACTCCTGACCATCGGCGAAGGGACCTCCGAGGTTCAGCGCATGGTCATTGCCAAGAACATCCTGGGATGACAAATCCATGATTGTTTTAGGGAAGCCAATCGGAAACGGGGACGCAGTGCGGCGCAACAAAGCAGCCGTAGCCGCGCTCCTGAAGCGCCTGACCGATGAAGCCGCAATCGTCCGTCAGGGCGGCGGCAAGGAGGCGATGGAAAAGCACCGCAAGAAGGGAAAACTTCGCGCCCGCGAACGCATTCAGAAGCTCATCGATCCCGCATCGCCGTTTTTGGAAATCGGCCTGTTCACTGCCTACGGAATGTACCGTGAGTACGGGGGTGCACCGTCGTCCGGAACAATCGTCGGGATCGGGAGAATTCATGGCAGGGAGACCGTTATCGTTGCCAACGACGCCACGGTCAAGGCCGGTGCATGGTTTCCCATCACGTGCAAGAAGAACTTGCGCGCACAGGAGATCGCCATGGAAAACCGCCTTCCTATCGTCTATCTTGTAGACTCCGCAGGCGTTTTTCTTCCTCTTCAATCGGAGATCTTCCCGGACAAGGAACATTTCGGACGGATTTTCCGAAACAATGCTATAATGTCCTCAATGGGTATCACGCAGATCGCCGCTATCATGGGTCCCTGCGTTGCAGGTGGAGCGTATTTGCCGATCATGAGTGACGAAGCGATGATTGTGGACAAGACCGGCAGTGTCTTTCTGGCCGGATCGCACCTCGTCAAAGCAGCAATTGGCGAGGAAATCGACAACGAGGAGCTCGGCGGAGCGGAGGTGCACAGTGAAATCAGCGGTGTAACAGATCATCGGATGAAAAATGACGATGAATGTCTAGCCAAGATTCGCTCAATCATCGGAAAACTGGGGAAGAAGCCGCCTGCGGGATTTGATCGATCGGAGCCAAAGCCCCCGAGGTTCCCGATCACGGATCTCCAAGGGCTTATTCCCGCGGACCGCACAAAGCCCTATGATACCTATGAGATTCTAGCACGTCTTCTCGATGACAGCGAGCTGGATGAGTACAAAGAGGGGTACGGAAAGACCCTTATTACCGGATACGGACGGATCGATGGGTGGGCTGTGGGAATTGTTGCGAATCAGCGTTCGGTTGTGAAAACGAAGACGGGAGAGATGCAAGTGGGGGGGGTGATTTACAGCGACAGTGCGGATAAAGGTGCACGGTTCATCATGAACTGCAACCAGAAAAGGATTCCGCTCGTGTTTCTTCAGGACGTTACAGGATTCATGGTGGGAAGCCGGGCTGAGCACGGTGGGATTATCAAGGATGGGGCAAAAATGGTGAATGCCGTGGCAAATTCCGTTGTGCCCAAGTTTACCATCATCGTGGGAAATAGCTATGGTGCAGGAAATTATGCCATGTGCGGAAAAGCGTATGACCCGAGGCTGATTGTCGCCTGGCCCACGGCCCAAATTGCCGTCATGGGCGGAAAGCAAGCCAGTGAAACGCTGCTGTCGATCAAGCTGCAACAAACGGAGAGGGGTGGGGAGGCCATTTCAAAGGAGAAGCAAACAGCGCTTCTCAAGGAAATCCAGGACAGGTACGAAAGCGAGCTGGACCCTCTCTTTGCGGCTGCCCGGCTCTGGGTCGATGCCATCATTGACCCCACTGAAACTCGCGAAGTGATTTCCCGTGGAATAGAGATGGCGAACCACAATCCGGATATCCCGCAATTTAATCCGGGTGTCATCCAGACCTAGGGCATACTTAGGCAATCCTGAGGGTTGGCCGATGAGAAGCCTTGCGGGGGGTGTTTTCAGATGGGCATTGGTCGTATCAGCACCCTTCGCTATCCTGACTGCTGATGCCAGGGCGCAGTGCGACGGCAATCCGGGGCCTGACAGACTGACCTGGGAATTTGACGAAGAAGAGAGCGGCTCCTTTTCGATCGTTGGATTCCTCGGCAGCGCGCTGACCCCCCAACTGGTTAAAGACACGAGAGCCATGCGCTCGTATGTCCGGGATCCTCGCTTTGCCGAATTGCGACGCCGCTGCGGCGATCTTCGCGCGGTCGACGGAATTTTTCAGAAGGGCCTTCGCGTCGCGGAATTCAACATCGGGCGTGCCCTCTTCCTTGCCATGATGGCATCGTTGGAACATCAAACCGTGCACGTGGATATGCCTCTGGTCGGCGCCGTTGGACTTCCTTTGACGTTCGAAGAAGACAGCCTGTTCCAGGGCCGCATCCGCAATCTTCCGGCACGGATCTATGATGACTCGCCATCCGATGAACACGGTGATCGTGACAAACTGCAGCATTTTTTTGGATCCGCGTATCTTGCCTATGCATCCGGATCTCCCGAGGTTGCCAGAGCGACCGGGAACTTCGTTGAATGGGGCGAGGCGCGTATGATCGTGGGCGGAGTGGACGATGTTCGTGATCGGAGGGCGAATAAACAGGGTGAAACATTCGGACATGACCTCCTCTACGTGAAGACATTGCTGCCGTCGGACTATTTGACCCTTCCCGTGAAGGTCGAGTGATAGAGGCCGGAGAGGCGCTCGTTCAGCATATTGAAGAGGCAGCGCCACATTCATAATTGGATATCGGATGTTTGATATTCGACATTGCTTTTCGCCGGGGAGGAACAATATCCAATAACCAACGACCAATGTAGAATGTCTAACATGACGGTATGAACACGATCCTTGTTGTTGACGACGAAAAAAGTGTTCGCGAATCCATTAAGCTCATCCTGGAGTACGAAGGTTATTCCATTCATTTTGCCGAAAATGGACCGCAGGCGCTTGCAAAGGTTCAGGGGGGAGACACGCACCTCGTGCTTCTTGACGTCAAGATGGCCGGCATGGACGGCTTGGAGGTTCTCCAGAAGATCCGCGAGAAGAACCAGGAATTGCCGGTCGTAATGATTTCCGGACACGGGACGATCGAGACCGCCGTCGAAGCAACAAAACTTGGCGCGTTCGATTTTCTCCCAAAGCCGCTGGACAGGGACAAGCTCATTATCACCGTCCGGAACGCGCTTGATCGGGCCCGCCTGACGCAGGAATATCGCTCACTGCAGGAACGCGTTGAGGGCAGACTTCAGCTCCTTGGGGAAAGCGCAAAAATCAGGGAAATTCTCGCATTGATAGCTCGTGTGGCATCCACCGACGCACGTGTTCTCATCACCGGAGAAAATGGTACCGGCAAGGAACTTGTCGCAAGGGCGATTCACCGCCAAAGCAAACGGGCGGACAAGCAGTTTGTAGAAGTGAATTGCGCCGCCATTCCGGCGGAACTGATTGAATCCGAATTGTTTGGTCACGAAAAAGGATCGTTCACGGGAGCGACCGCGCAACGCATCGGAAAATTTGAGCAGGCAAATGGAGGAACGTTGTTCCTGGATGAGATCGGCGACATGAGCCTCAATGCACAGGCAAAAGTCTTGCGGGCACTTGAGGAAGGGAAGATCGAGCGTGTGGGAGGGACGAAACTCATTTCGGTCGACGTGCGCGTTCTGGCTGCAACGAACAAAAACATCGAAGCCGCAGTGAAGAATGGTCTTTTTCGGGAAGACCTTTACCACCGGCTGAAGGTCATTCCCATCCACGTTCCTTCCCTCCGTGAGCACCGTGAAGATATTCCGGTCCTCGTCCGTGCCTTCATTGACGACGTCTGCGCCAGGAATGGAATGGCCGGACGGATCGTGTCACCGGAGGCGATGAAAAAGCTCGAAATGAGGGACTGGCCAGGGAATGTCCGGGAACTGCGAAACGCAATCGAACGGCTCGTAATTCTTTCCCCGGGATTGGAAGTTGATATGAACCTGCTGGATGCTCCTGCAGCCGGGAGCAGTGGAGAGTTTGAGGATATTCTTGGTAAAGGCGGTACGTTTCAGGAGTTTAAGGAGAGAGCTGAAGCTGCATTTATCAAACGCCAGCTTGATCGACACCGCTGGAACATTTCAAAGACCGCAGAAGCGCTTGATATCCAGAGAAGCCATCTCTACACGAAGATGAAGCGGTATGGATTGATGAAAGAAGAGGAGGAAGCGAGGGATGTTGGGAAGTGAGACGTGAGAAGAAGATGACCAAAAACACCTAAGGATGTTTTCTCTTTCTTGCCGCTTCGTACATGACCAATCCTCCCGCCACTGAGGCGTTAAGGGACCTCACAGTTCCGAACACGGGAATCCTCACAAGGAAATCACACTTCTCCTTCACCAATCTTCTGATCCCTTTTCCCTCGTTTCCCACAACAATTGCTATCGATCCTTCGTAGTCAATTTCGTCGTATCGTTTGTCTCCCGCCTCGTCTGTTCCGATAATCCATACCCCCTTCTCCTTAAGCATGTCAAGGGTTTGAGCAATGTTCGCCACTCGGGCAGCTGGAAGATGAAGTGAAGCGCCGGCAGATGTCTTTGCCACTGTTTCGTTGATTGTCGCGCTGTGATGGCGCGGGAGAATAACGCCGTGAAATCCCGCACATTCGGCCGTGCGGATCAACGCCCCAAGATTCTGCGGGTCTTCAATTTCATCGAGCACCAGGAGAAGCAGAGGATTTCCACTTTTTTTTGCACGATCCAGCAACTCCTCAGCCTCGACATATTCTTTTGACTCCAGAATGGCAGCCACGCCCTGTGCTGAAGATTCATCTGCAATCTGTCTGAATTTCTGTTTGTCAACCTCGGTGAGAGGAACGCCCGTCCGTCTGGCCTGATGACGAATATCTTCCATGGCCTTCCCGTGCGTTCCGTATAAAATCAGAATTTTCTGAATCATCCGCGGCAATTTGAGCGCCTCCAGAACCGGTTTCCTACCCGTAATGATTTGCTTCATTGCCGCAACCGGGCCTCCAAACGCTTTCGCAGTGAGCGGGTTACCTGCTTTTCGATCATCCATCCAACAACAAAAATGCCAATCCCGCCCAGAAAGAAGTAAAGATCAGTCCACATATCACCCAGAAGGCCATACATGAATCCGAAGAAAACGACAACAATCGCCAGCGCCTGCAGGAACTTCGCCAGATAGTACAAGCGCGGCGGAGTGGTCAAGGACAGGAACAGGGCCCACAAATCGTTGTCTGTAACTTTTCCCGAC
>JACQPU010000099.1 GCA_016207365.1 Ignavibacteriales bacterium
CGCGCGGACCGTGAGCAGCTCTACACTCTGTTTGATGCCGTCGCGGGATGCATGTGTTTTCGGTCTGATGCCAATTTTGTCCTCGTCCGGATCCCTTCCAAGCAGGCACAGCCTCTGACGGAATATCTCAAGTCGCATGGCATTGTTGTCAAGATGTTCTCCGAAGATGAATTCCGGGATTGCGTCCGGATTACGTTGGGGACCCAAGACCAGAATCAGAAACTGTTTCGCGCCATCAGGTCCTTTTTCTTCTCGCCATCCTGAACGATCCATGAAATGCGTCATTCTCGCAGCGGGCATTGGAAAACGGCTCCAGCCCCTCACAAACAAGCTCCCCAAATGTCTTATCCGGATTGGGGGTATGACACTGTTGGAACGCACGCTCCGAAACGTACTGTCCGCAGGAATCAGGGAATTCGCGATCGTGACCGGTTTTGAAGAACGGAAAATCCGCTCCGCCGTTTCGAGATATTTCCCCGCGCTCCACGTTACCTTCATCGACAATGAGCACTATCGCGTCACCAACAACGCCTTTTCCCTGTTCCTCGCAAGAAAATTTGTCGGTCAGTCGCCGTTCCTGCTCCTCGACAGCGACCTTTTTTTGGGCAATGCTCTCTTGGAAGAGTTCCTGGATATCCCGCGCAGACCGAACAGGCTGGCGGTGAGGGTTTCCGGCCAGCATGACACAGAAGAAATTCGGGTGAGAATCAATCGCTGGGATCATGTGGTGGAGATCGGCAAACACGTCCCCCTTCGGGAAACCTATGGGGAGTCTGTTGGCATCGGGCTGTTTTCAGCCCCGGCAGCATTTCAGCTCTTCCAGATCCTTGGGCGTCGTGTCGTGGAAGGCCCGGGGAAAACCGAATTCTATGAAGCTGCCTTTCAACAGGGAATCGGCGAAGGCCTGAAACTCTGGGCGGTTGATATCAGCCGGTTTCCGGTACTGGAGATCGACACACCCGAAGATCTGGAGCGGGCAGAGAAGCTGGTGGAGACCCTTGACCATGAGTAATTCGTACCGGTACGATGCCTCGGTCAAATCGCATGTTTCTGATGAGCTGATCAACACGTATCTTCTTCGGCCAATTGCGAGCGTGTTGGTCGGCTTCCTCTACCCCACGCGGGTTACACCGAATCAGGTCACCATCGCCTCGACGATCGCGGGTCTCTGCGCCGGCGTTGCCTATGCCTGGGGCGGCCCTGGAGCCGTGGCGGCAGGCGGGATTCTCGTCACTCTCAAAGATCTGCTCGATTCTGCCGATGGCCAGCTGGCGCGAGCAAGAAATCAGTACAGCCGGCAGGGACGTTTCCTTGACTCGATCGGAGATTTTCTGGCCAACGTCGCGATTTTCTCGGGAATCGCATGGACCCTTTTCCACTCCACCGGCAACCCCCTTGCCTGGGTCTGGGGCTTCCTGGCCTTCGCCGGAATTACGCTTCGCGTTTCCTACCACGTATTCTACCACACCTCCTATCTCCACCTTCAGGGCTCATACGAGATCAACAGGATTACAGAGGAAAAACGGGCGGAAGACCTGGAGGAGGATGCCACGACCCGGATTCTTCAGACAGTTTTTCAGGTCTTCTATGGCTGGCAGGATCGTCTTATGGTGAAGATCGACACAGTGTGCCGTTCAGGACGCTCGGAGCCCCGGTTCCTGGAGAGATGGTACAGCGACCGCATCGCCCTTCGCCTGTCCGGATTCCTTGGTTTCGGCACCGAGCTGTTCATTCTGATGCTGTGCTCGGTCTTCTACCGGCTGGATCTGTATCTCCTGCTGAATCTCGTGGCAATGAACGCCATCGTTGCCCTCTCGTTTTTGTACAGGCGGATGGTGTTACGAAAGCGGTTGGAAGCGGAATGAAAACTCAGGGGAAATGCAGCAATCGGTTTACTTTTTCAGTTTCTTCAACTGGCGGTACCTCTTGAGTTTCCCCTTGATGGTCGCGATAAGCGTTTCATGCGAGAACGGTTTCGTGATGTAATCATCCACTCCGAGCTCTTTTCCCGTTCTGATGAGCACTTCATCAGTTAGACCGGAAAGAAAAATGAACGGGATCTCGTGAAGCCTTTCGATCTCGCGCACTTTCTCATAGAACGAGAACCCTCCCATTGTCGAGGTTTCAAGGTTGATATCTGAGAGAATAAGATCTGGCGTGATTTCCTTCAGGGCCTTAAAGGCCTCATCCGTTGTCGTAAACGCCAACGTTTGAAATCCAGCATCCTGAAGCGAATCGGAAATGACTTTTAAGAGCTTATCATCGTCATCAATAACGACGATTTGAGCCTTTTGGCTTAAGGAGCGGAGTTCCCACAGGAGTTTCGCTTCTATCTGTTCATGCTCATCGATGCTGATATTGAACTTCCTGCGCAGATCGGCAAGAGCGGAAGCGGACTCCGGTGAGATTGCGCCCGAAGACCAGGCTCTGCGAAAAGCTTTTGCATACGCCTCACGTTTCGCCTCCTTCTCCAGTCGTTCGTGATCGTTCGGCCTGATCAGGAGGGATCCGCGAAGGTCTGCCAGTTGTTCGTTTTCCTCCTCGGTAGCCGCTCCGTCTTCCCACACTTCTGCTAACACGCGGCGGTAGATTTCAAGTCCTTCATCGTATGCCGATCCCCGCGGGGTCCCACTGGGGATTTCCGGCGGGGGCAAACCTTTCTTCTTCTGGTCTTCCAGGATCCTTTGTTTGGTTTGGTCGAGAATCTCGCGGGAAATTTCCGCCCCACCCGTGCCGCTATCGATCAAACGGGCACGCTTTGCTACCTCTTCATTCTGTTTTCGCTCCGCTTCTGCTTTTTTTCGTGCCTCCTCCTCGGCCTTCCGTTTTGCCTCCTGGGCACTCCTGCGTGCTTCTTCTTCTCGTCGCTTTTGTTCCTCCTCGTCCTTGCGCTTTTTCTCGGCTTCATCCCGCGCTTTTTGCTCGATTTTCATCACGGCAAGGCGCTCTTCATAAGCAAATACATACACGTTCTTCGGATCCACCTCCCTGGCTTTGGCAATCTGAACCATGGCCTCATCGAGGGAGCCGGCCTTCAGGAGTTGGTCGACTCTCTTGAGAATCTCACTCACGGTTTTTTTGGTATCGTCCCGGGGAGTTAGTTCAGCCATTGGCTCTTTCCGGGTTGGGTTGATGTGGCTCCATGGTTTTCTCAGGGCGATTGGAGTTCGCGCCCATTTGCCTTCTTTGTCGCCCAGCGGGATGGACGGACTGTCGTCTGAGCTCCGGAGACGCTTTCGTTACCCATGCGGTCAACGGCAAAGACCGCGTATGTGGCGTCTCCAGAAAGCGGGCTTCGATCCAGATACGATCGCTCCCCGCG
>JACQPU010000100.1 GCA_016207365.1 Ignavibacteriales bacterium
CCGTACGGTCTTTTCAATATTGGTAACGACTCCGCGCGTGAGTCCGTCAGACGTACTTCGCCCGATGCCGAGAATGCTCATTTTCCCCGGATGATTCTCATCCGGCGAGGCAACAATGGCGCAGACTTTGGTCGTGCCGATGTCAAGGCCGACCGCTATTTGATTACTCATGATATTCCTTTGCCCAGTCAGTTACGATCGTTTTGGATATTTAGTGTTCCCCTGTTTCCATTTAACAATGACCTGGTCAGTAAAGCGGATGTCAATATACTGTACCGACGCGGGGCCCCGTTCAAGCACGGCGTCCTTCCAAAAAGTATCGAGGAGGAGAAGTTTCTTTGGGGCGTCACCGCGGCCAAAGAGGATTGGCACGGCTCCTTCGGCCGCGTAGAGAATAACATCTCCGCCCGATCTCAGATGGATTTCAGACAAAAGGTGTGATAATTCCGGACTGACAACCGGAGCGGCGACCAGGATTTCCAGTGCTTCACGGATATCCGGATGTGTCAGCGTGCTACCGACTTCTGTTTGTGCATCCTGTGGAATTCCACTGATGAAAGGCAGATCGAACAGCTCACCCGACACGGCATGCGGAAGGACAACACCTTCGCCATCAAGAAACCGGACTTCTCCTGTGTTGATCATGGCAACAGGTGTCCGCTCTGTGACGGTAATGCGCACGGTCGACGGCGGATCGCGTTCGACAACAGCAGCTTTCAGAAAATAGTGGCTCACAACGTCACGTTGAATTTCAAGCAGATCGAGGTCGTACAGTCTCGAGCCTTCCGTGATATGCGCCAATTGGAGAATTTCGTTCGTATCGATCACACGATTGCCATGAACCACCACGTTTTTGATGACCAATCCGGATTTCCAGAGGTTTGCCCCGGTTACAAGGGCACCTCCGAGCACGACGAGGGTTCCGAATCCAATGACAACCATCGTTGTCGTTTTCATGAGAGTGATGCCCTCGCTTCTTCAGAAAATCCAATGAGCTTGACTTCAAGTTCGAGCAGGACCCCGGTGTTTTGATACACTGTTCTCCTAATGAGATCGATGAGTTTCAGAATATCCGCGGCCTTTGCAGACCCGAGGTTAACCATGAAGTTTGCATGCTTCTCCGAAATCTGTGCGTCGCCAATGCGTTTGCCCTTCAGACCGGCCTGTTCAATCAGATGTGCGGCATGTGTTCCGGACGGATTTATAAACATGCTTCCGGAATTCGGCATGTTGAGGGGCTGCGTCGCATTCCGACGAGCCATCATTTCACTTTTTCGGCGAAGAATGTCTTCTCTGTCGCCACGGGATAAGCGGAAACGCGCGCTCAGAACAATGTCCTGTGTAAATCCCGACGTTCTGTACCCGAATCCGGCATCCTCTGTTTTCACTGTTGCAATTGATGTCCCGCGCAACGCTTCGACTTCGACGATGTGATTTTTCATCTCAGAACCGTGGGCTCCGGCGTTCATGACCACAGCCCCGCCGACGCTCCCGGGGATTCCCGCAGCCCATTCAAGTCCCTGAAGGCTGTGTTGCACGCAGAAATCAACAAGCTTCGTGAGTCTGGCCCCCGCTTCTGCAACAACATCACCGTCGACCAACGAGACGTCGGAGAATCCCGATTCCAGATTGATCGCGGCTCCTGGAAAACCCTCGTCACTGATGATCATGTTGCTTCCCCGTCCAATCATCAGGAATGGAAAATGTTGTTCGCGAAAGTGTCGGATTACCGCCACAAGATCATCCCTGTCTTGAGGTTCAAGGTACAGCGAGGCCGGGCCGCCGACTTTCATTGACGTGTATGGCGCCAGTGGCTCATTCTCGAAGATGCGGCCGCGAAAAAAGGACCGGATGCTGTCGGATGTTATCACACCGCTGCCCGCGGGCATACTCATCACTTTCGCTGTGATCGATTTCGAAGAAACTCTTCTCCGTACTTCCAAATATCTCCTGCTCCCATGGTAATAACGATATCGCCTGGTTTGACAATAGTTTCGAGCGCAGATGGAACCTTGCGCTTGTCTGGAACATAATGAGCATCTTTGTGTCCGAATCGCTTGGCTGCAGCGACAATCAGCTCGCCCGTGACCCCTTGAATAGGCTCCTCTCGGGCTGGATAGACATCCGTCACAACGAGCACATCAGAAAGGAGAAACGACTTTCCAAATTCCTCGTAAAAATCACGTGTTCGGGAAAAGAGATGCGGTTGAAACACGCAAACCACGCGCCTCCGCCATCCTGCTTTTGCGCCTGCAAGCGTTGCGCGGCATTCAGTCGGGTGATGTGCATAGTCATCGAACACTGAGATCCCGTTAATCTCCCCCTTAAGTTCCCAGCGGCGGTAAACACCCGCGAACTGCTCAATGCCGTGCTTCACCCGGTCGAACGGTACGCCGAGCTCGAGACCGACGGCGATTGCGGCAAGGGCATTCTGAACATTGTGATTGCCGGGAACACGAATAGTAATCTCTCCAAGGTCCTCGCTGTGCCGCCGGAGGGTGAACGTAGAGGTGTTCTCTCTGTGCCGAATGTCTGCAGCCTGTACGTCAGCTTGCGGATTCAGACCATACGTAATGATTTTCTTCCTGCTCATTTGGGGCATGATATCCAACAAGGCAGGTTCATCGAGACAGAGAACGACGAATCCGTAGAATGGTACCCGGGATGCGAACTGGACAAACGCGCCTTTGATGTCTTCGAGATCGCGGTAGCAATCCAAGTGATCGGTTTCCAGCGTTGTGAGCACCGCGATTGTGGGAGTGATGGAAAGGAACGATCGGTCAAATTCATCCGCCTCGACGACAATAAAGTCCCCATGGCCCAGGCGAGCATTTGTTCCACCCAATCCGCTGAGTTTTCCGCCTACAATAACCGTCGGGTCAAGGCCGCCTTCCAGAAGGACAAGACCGATCATTGATGTTGTTGTGGTTTTCCCGTGCGTACCGGCTATGCCCACGCCGTATTTAAGGCGCATGACCTCGGCCAGCATTTCTGCCCGTCTGATAACTGGGATTTTTCGCCGCATCGCCTCAACGACCTCGGGATTGTCCGGCGTTACAGCGGAGGAATATACAAGTGCGTCAACGTCCGGCGCCACATGCTTTGCATTGTGGCCTTCGAAAACGGTGGCTCCCAGCGATTTAAGGCGATCTGTCACTTCCGAAAGAGCGCGATCGGACCCGCTGACATGAAACCCCTGATCCAGGAGAATCTCCGCAATACCGCTCATGCCGATTCCGCCAATTCCCACAAAATGGATTTTCCTGATGGAAGAAAACATTAAATTTCAGACACTCCTTCTCCGGCGCATTCCGAATGTTCTGTGTTTCCGCCGCGGGACATGCTCGGCGATGCGCTGCATTTCCTGCACGAGCTCGTCGGCGCGTTCGTAGCGGCCAATCCGAACCCTGAAAATGCGCCGGCGGGACTTGGTCTTAAAGACAACAAGTTGGAACCGTCCGGCGGTCTGTACGAAGCGTTCACGGCCGATATGCATCCACTCCAAGTCTGACGTCTCGATCACGCGTTCCCGATTTCGGCTATGAAATATAATCTTGCTGCCATCGAGCATGAGTTTTCGATCGCGGATCCTATTTAGCAGGAGCACAACAAGGGACACAAGGAAAAAGAACGCCATGATATACATGATAGGGTCCCTGTAGATCAGCGTGAACTGATCCTCAACGAAGTTCCCGCGAATACCGGCGTACAGAAGCAAGGCAACGAGGTACATCAGTGTTTGCTGATAGTAGAAATCCAGTTTGTATCGAAAAATTTTCATTCTCACCCCGCTCCCGTGGATCTGTGACCGCGTACGGACTGTTGTGTTGCCAGGTCCAAAACCTCTTTGGCAATCAGTTCTGCTGCATGGGGTTGCGCAAGAGTCGCTCCGGCCCGACCCATGGCTGCGCGTTTTGATGGAGAGCGGAGAAGGTCAAGGACGACAGCGTTCAACCGGGCCAGCTCTCGTTCTGCAACGATTGTCGCGGCACCGGCTCGCGCCATCGATTCCGCGTTCCGGGTCTGATGATTTCCGGCGGCATGCGGATACGGAATAAGCACTGCAGGCTTTGCCGCGCAGGTCAGTTCCGCGATGGTCGTTGCCCCGGCACGACAGATGACAAGATCTGCCGCTGCATATGCGCGATCCATTTCTGCAACGAACGGTCCGATCCATCCCACGCGCCTTTCGCCAACTCTGTGCATCACGCTGTCAAAATTCCGCTCGCCGGTTTGCCATATCAACTGGGCTCCCTCCCGGTCAAGATCTTCCAGCAGAGCGAATATGGCCTCATTGATGGTCGCGGCTCCCTGGCTTCCTCCGAGAACAAGAACAACGGGCCTGTCCGGATCAAGTCTGAATGTCCCAATCCCCTCCGGCCGCGTTGCAACACCAATTGATGCGCGGGTTGGGGTACCGACAGTTGTTACTGCATGTGTGCGGGGGAGCCAGCGTCGGGCATCCTCGAATCCGAGGAATACCTTTGTAACACGGCCAGCGAGCATTCTTGTGGTGATGCCGGGATAGCTGTTTGATTCATGAAGGACCGTGGGTATCCCGAGCAGAGAAGATGCGAAAAGAACCGGTCCGCACACATAGCCGCCTGTTCCGACGACTACCGCAGGTTTCTGTCTGAGCATGAGATACAATGATTGCACGAGCGACACGAGTATCTTCAACGGAAGTAAAAGATTGCTTACCAGAGCTCCTCGTTGGAAACCGCTGATCCAGATGCTCACAAAAGGGTATCCGTAGCTTGGTACCACCCTTTCTTCAATCCTTCCCTTTGTTCCCGCAAACATTAAGCGTACATCCGGTCTCAGGCGATTCAAAGCTTCCGCAACGGCAAGTGCCGGAAAAAGATGTCCACCGGTTCCTCCGCCAGCGAGAACAATCGTGACGGCCCTGGAAGACAGACCGGTCTCAAGTTGCCCTGGCACTCTGCTCCTGCAACGATTCTACGGGCATAACGCCGTCCGGGAGTCTTGTCATGCGCGGGTGAAGGTCTGTCTGTGCCGAAATGTTGAGTAGCACACCGATCGCAAAAGACGAGAACACCAGGGAAGATCCGCCATAGCTGACAAATGGCATTGGCAGGCCGGTGGTCGGCAGCAAACCAAGTGTTACCCCGGCGTTGACGATGGCGTAAAGCGTGATCGTGCTGGTTATTCCAATGGCCAGGAGCCGCCCATACTCATCCCGCGCATATTTGGCAATTTTGAATCCGCGCAGCATGATGAGGAGAAAGAGACCCATAAAGAAGATTGTTCCCACAAATCCATATTCTTCTCCCACAATCGAGAACACGAAATCGCCGTAGGATTCAGGAAGGAACAGATCACGCTGCTTGCTTTCTCCGGGACCTAGGCCGAACAATCCTCCGCTTCCAAATCCGATAATTCCCTGCCAAAGCTGATAATTCACGGTTCCGGAATTGCCGCTCAGAAACGATTTGAAACGTGCGAACCTGTATGGTGCGCTCACGACATAAGCCAGCAGGATCGGTGCAAGGGCGAGCGCGATAAAGAATAAGTGGGAAATCCGCGCCCGGCCGATGAAGAGCATCACAAGGCTGATCAGGACAATCATTGCTCCCGTACTGAAATTGGGCTGCAGGAGAACAAGTCCTGTTACAATGCCGATCCAGATCGACATTGGCAAAAAACCCCGCTTGAATTCACGCACGAGGTCCTGTTTGGTGGCAATAAGCGTGCACAAATGAAACAACAAGGCAAACTTCGCAAACTCGGACGGCTGAACGCCGATCCCTCCGACGCGAAGCCATCTCGCTGCCCCTTTAGTTTCGCCTCCGAGCACGAGGGTTATCACAAGCAAAAGGAGGGCAAGGATCAGGGCGGGTTTCGTGAGCTTCCGGTATTTTCGGTAATCGAGGGTCACACCGACAAAAAGCGCTCCAATACCAAGAATGATTTTCAGGGCATGCGAATTCAAAAGCCTGTTGCTCTCGCCGAATTTTTCCAGCGCCCAGGTGGCCGAGGCGCTGTACACAACGCCCAGGCTCAGTACCATGAGCGTGAGCACGATGATCAGCGTGGGAAGATCGATATGATTACGCTGGGTTTTCGTCACAGATGATTTACCAGATCCTTGAACACTTTGCCGCGATGCTCGTAATTCACGAACCAGTCAAACGAGGCGCAGGCGGGCGAAAGGAGAACAATGTCTCCGGGCTCCCCGAGCTTCGATGCTGTTCGAACGGCCTCTTCCATGGA
>JACQPU010000121.1 GCA_016207365.1 Ignavibacteriales bacterium
ATTCGGCAGCAGCCCAAAAGGGAGCATCGCTCTTCCGCAGGACCCGCTGCACACCCGTATCTTTCGTTGGATCGATCGCATGCCGGTAAAAGCTCCATCCGGGACAGGAGTACTTGTTGAGGGCGGCATCATACAACAACTCCTCCTCCTTCCAACCACCGACGTGCGTAAACAACTTTCCCCGCGGCACTCCGAGCTCTGCAGCCAAGGCGCACAGATCGTCAAGATGACGCCACACAATTTTGGCGAGGTCTTTCTCCCGTAACGTCCCACTGTTTGCCAATCCTGTCGCTGTAACAGCCGCGTACCCTATCGCAACCACGCCGCGGTCCGGAATCAGATTGCCTTTCAGTTCTACCTGAGGATCTTCGCTTTCAGGACGATCGAGGAGTGCGTTACCATCGGGCAAGTAGAACGAATTCACTCCGATCGCACTTTCCCATCCGAGTTTGATACCAATGAGCAGTGATTTCTTATCATCGGGCAGCTTCTTCCACCACTCGAGGACAAGCGGAACGAGAATGCGCATCTCGTCATGACAAGCACGTCGGTAGGTGGGACTCATAAAATTCGGAGGCGGAAGAACCCGGATCTGCCTTCCCCAATTCCGCCAAGCGATCTTTATCGCGTGTTCGGGTCCCCATCCCATCCACTCGACATTCCAACGATTCTGAGAATCGTACCCCGGACGTTCAGGATCCCACCAATTCCAGAGGTCTGGACGCGCTTCCCACCACTGTTCACCGTCGAGCTGCACGACAACCGGCATGTCATACTGTTCCGCCAAGGAGAGGAACTTGAGCAGGCCTGAAGTGCATTGTTCTCTCGACTCGTTCAGATAAGAAAAGATTGCACCAATACCCAGCCGAACGCGTCCGTGTCTTTCGTAAGCCCGAAGCCGGTGAACCTGCTCAAATATTTCCTCGTGGCGCTCGCCGGGTATGATATTGACAACAAGATACTGCTGCCTTCCGAGCACATCGTGCTGCCCTGGGATGAAGAGGAGAAGAACAACAGCGATCAATGCACGGAGCGCATTTGACTGATAGCTCATATCATTGTGCCATTTCAGAAGTCCGCCCGAATGCCGATGCGGATGCGCCTCGGGTCGTAGTAAGCTCCGGGGTCCCCGAGTTCTCCCCCGATCCTTCCGCTCGAATCAATCCACCGCACATTGCGACGATTCAAGACGTTCCGGATATCGATAAAGACGGAAAAACGAACGTCACCCGGCTCCCCGGCCACAAAATCCCTTGTAAGTTTCGCGTTAACGATCAGTACATCTTCCATGCGCTTGTTGTTTGGCACAAACACCTTTGTAGAATCGAGCGGGGTGAATCCGTCTCGCGTCGGGTAGTACGTATACGGCCGCGGTGAATTATAAAGAAGTACAAGATTGGCCTGAATCCTCTCCCAAACGTGAAACTCAGCGTCAGCTTTGATCGTGTGCCGTTGATCCCAGCTCAGGGGAAAGGGCCTCGTTGCAACCGGGAATCCCCACTGTGCGTATTGGAGTCCCTGAGCGGCCGCCTCGCTCACGCCTTCCGTGGTCATGTACGAGTATGAGAGCGAACCGGAGAGACGCTCATCGCGTTCGCGGCTGAGGACAATCTCGATTCCCGAGGCATTTGCCTGGGAATTGTTCACATATGAGGCGAAACCGAAGTCTCCAGCGGACTTGCTGTCAAACGGAATGAGCGTCTTGGAATCGATCTGATTCTTGAAACTCTTGCGAAAATATGTCACGGAAACGACAACGTTGGGACTCAGACCTTGCTTGATCCCCGTTTCGACGGCCACGACGCGTTCCGGCTCGAGGTCCGGGTTCCCTGTGAGGACACTCCGTGCGGCTCCATGCAATTGAGCGGGAGTGATTCCCGAGTAAAGATACTCGAACAGCGGGATCTGGAAATACTGACCGAGGTTGAGGAAGAAAAAGCTCGATTCGCCGAACGGAAGCGCAGCTGAAACGCGCGGGCTCCACTGGGATTTCTTGCGTGAACGCTGTGTTCCGACCACTTCCTGACGATATTCATCCTGAGCAATAGGCACAAATTCGACAAGAGGACGTTCGGCCTCGGGATCAAAATAATCCCATCGGAGGCCCAGGCTGATGTTTGAGCCGTCCCGTACGAGTTCAATCTTGTCTTGTATGTACGCGCTTGCCGTTACCGGTTGGTAGTTGTACCGGTTCGAAAAACTCAGCAGAGGAGCCGTGGGGATAGGTTTTCCGAAGTATGTTATTTGGGGCTCGTACTTCAAGACGTCGGACATGATATCGTACTGATTGACTTCGAAGCCAAGCTTCACCAGATGCATGCGTTCAATGTGGTGAGTGATATCGCCTTTGGCGGTGTACATCCTCTGCTGTGTATCCGCCCACCAGTTCCGCGTTCCGGCTGTGATGTAACGCAGAAAGAAGTCATATTCGAAAGGACTGAGCTTCATGCTTTCCTTCGGGCCATCTCCAATACGCGAACGCAGGGAATAGAAGCTGCCGGTCGCCGTGAAGTATGTCTGATCTGAAAGTGTAACCGTGAGTATTCCGGCCACGCGATATGCGTGGCGGTCTCGTGGAGGCAGGCCCGCAAGGTTGAATCTCCAACTGAACTCGTAATCTCTCCATTCGCGGGCGGAATAGAGACCCTGGAGCGCCATCCGAATATTTTGTGAAAAAACGCCCTCGATTTTCCCGAAACCCGAAAATTCCTGTGTGATGGGCGACGCAAAGAATTTGTCAAAATCCTGCCACCACCGTGTGTCGGAAGCAGTTACAGTGTTCGCAGTGAAATAGTACAGCCTGTCGCGAACGATCGGTCCCCCGGCAGTGAATTCCGCTTCCATCGCCCTGTCCTGCTGTTTGTTCCAGGCCTCAGGAATCCAGTCATCGCGTTCGAACCGTCCCGACAATATCGTTTTGTTGGTACCCCCTTTTGTCACGACGTTCACGACGCCTGACATTGCATTTCCATATTCGGCTTCGAATCCGCCGGTCGTTACCGTCATTCCTGTGATTGCGCTCCGCGGAAGAGAAGCGCCAAGGCCCCCAGCAACAACATCCTGAACGGGCAAGCCGTCGACCATGTAAAGGATTTCGGTTGTCTTGCCTCCCCGGATATTCCCTTCGAGCGTCGTTCCTGGTTGAAGGAGGACGACCTCGCGGAAGGAAGAAATGGGAAGTTTCTCAATCTTAAGCTCACCGATGGAATAGGCCGTTGCACCAAGATCTTTTTGAATAAGGGGTTTTTCCGCCCGCACTTCAATGGTTTCAAGCTCTATGACGGCTTCCTCCATTTCCATATCGATCCTTGTCCGAAGGTCCGGCAGAATTGTCACGTTGCGCATCACGACCGTCTTGTAACCAATCATGCTGAACCGCACATTGTACACACCCGCGCGGATGTTGTTGATTTGATAATACCCTTCCGTGTCCGTCGCGCCTCCGTAATTGGTTTCCATGACAAAAACGTTGACTGCGACCAGCGGTCTGCGGGTTTCCTTGTCGAGGATCCGCCCTTCCAGAATCCCATGCGTCCCCAGAAATGATGCGCCCGCAACCGAGATTGGAGAGATCAGATAAAACCCGACGACAACATTAGCAGCGAAGATTCTTTTCATAATTCTCACGAACGGCACTGGTCTTCGAATTCTCAGGAAGGCCGTTTTGAGCACGGCGGTGTCTGATCCACGGGAGGGCACACTTTTGGACCAACGTAGGTGTCTACATGACAGAACGAGAGTAATGAGAGCCCGGCGGTTGTCGTCCCCGTTTTCTCGAAGATGACGACCGAGCCACTAATGAGAAACGCGGCTTCATCTGCAACCTGTCTGAACGGGCAATCGGGGTCACTCCAATAGCGGAGAGTTGTTCGAATGTCGGTACCGTTGTCAGCCACAAGGTTCCAGCTTACTCCGAATCGCAGCGTGTCGCCCGGATCAACCTGAAGAGTACGTGTCACCGCGTTATACTTGCGGGTGGTCAGGAGATTCGCCGCAGAAAGCACAAAAGTTCTGGAAAGGGACGGGTTCGTCAGCAGAGATATTTTCACCTCTCCCTGGAGCGTCGCTGGGCCCTCAAGCGTTTCATCGAACGTATTGGCGGCGTAAAAGTAGATCTTTACGGCATTTTCCGCCGGACTGAGCTCATAAGCCCCTTCGACTCGTCCTGCGAACACATCTTTCGGATCTCTGTACGGTGGAAGGCTTTCATTGCAAATGGGGCCTGCGGCGGCAACAGCAAGAAGAATTCCAACGGTTACTGCAAGGGTCTGTTTTCCAATGAGCGGTTTCACACGGCCGACATATTTCATTATGGTGTGGGTCACCGCCATCGCTTCCAAATGATCGGATAATTTAGCGGAAGTAGTGTAGGCAAATAGAGAAACAGAATCAAACGTAAAATCTTTCTTCGATGAAATGTATCGCCTGTGGACGATCTGCCATTCTCCACACGTTCAAGATGCAAAGAAACGAAGCTGGCGTTACGC
>JACQPU010000112.1 GCA_016207365.1 Ignavibacteriales bacterium
GCTCCCTGGCGGATCAAAACGTGTAGGAGAGTTTCCCCACGAGCATCCGGCCGATTTCCGGCGCACCAATGAAATACCGGTGCCTTTTTCCGAGGAGGTTTGTCACCGACACACTGACTCCCAGTCCGGAAATCCCCAGGCTTTCCAATCCGGCACTCACGTCCACGAACGATTTCGCATTCACATTCCCCACATACACTCCCGAGGTCATGCGGAACCCGCCCGTCCAACGATAGCGGACTTTGGAGAAGAAGCCGATCTCCGGATTCCTGTACGTCATTGCAAGCGACCCCTTGGTTTTCGGTGCATTCAGGGATATGTCGGTGATGCCGTCAAGTTTTTCAAAGAAGTTCTTTGTGACGTAGGAATAACTTGCCTCTGCAGAAACCCTTCCGCTAAACCGGTAATCAACCCAGAAATCGATTCCCTGCAAATTCACCGTTCCGAAATTGCGCGACCCGAGCAGGATTGCTGTTCTGTCGGCAGCCTCCTGCGGTGTAACCGTACCAAGCGGAATCTGGCCAACCGCGCCTCCAATCTGCGTCGATTGAGCCTCCGATGCTGCTTCGGCCTCCGGTTCCGTCATCCCTCCATTCATGAGCGCTTGCTTGATGTAGGGCTTTACGTAGGCTTTGACGTCGCCGCCGTTCAGGAAGACGTTAGGCGTGAAGATCTCCAGGGGGCCGATGAAATTGGTGATGCGCGAGGTATAGACATCGACACTCACCTGCAACCGGTTTGACAAAACACCCTTGTATCCGAGTTCGATCGTCTGCGTAACGGTCGGTTTGAGTTGATTAATGTTGTATACATCGGACACGGGGTCAAACGAACCGGTTTCGGGATTTAGCATTGCCATGAGCCCACCCACATTCTGGGGTCCCGGCGCAGGAATGCCCGAAATATCGACGCCATTTGCGGCCATGATGTTTACCACTGCCGGCCAGAGCAACACGGCGCTGTTAACCGGAAGGCCAAGGCCAGGACTGAAGGGCGAGTACATGACGGGGACCCCTCCGGAACGTTCAAAATTCAGGCCGGAGATGGGAACGCCGATGGCACGCACATCCGTGGTATAAGGATCCGGGAAACCGAATACGTTCGAAACTGATTCGATATCTAAAAACAATTCCGTGGACGTTGGAGTCGAGTAGGCGCGATTATACGTTAACCGAATATCATGACGTTCGTCCGCCCGGAAGATAACACCGGCTCGGGGAGAGAACACCGGGTCTTTCAGACGATTGTGCTTGTCGATACGCGCGGCAAACACGAGATCGAGGCTCTTTCCCAGAAGACTTGTTTCGGACTGGAGGTAGCCACCGTACTCATCGATGTCATCGGAGTCTTCATTTCGACCGTTGATGGTGCCGTCCGTTTCGGGTCGCGTCAGCAGCAGATCGGCGCCGTAGACAAATCGTTGAACATCGGCAATCTTCACGGAATGCTGCACCTGTGCGACGAACTGCGAGGAACGGTCCACAACCGGCTCTCCGCTGCGCAGCAGGTACGAGTCACCGGCATCGCTCTTGTTCAAAAACGCCTGCATGAACAGATCGTCGTAACTCAGCCGAATCTGTGCATAAGTGTAATCCCAGTTTCTGCCTTGTGCTGCCCCGATATCCGTCAGCTCGACGCCACGGACGAGCCTCGTTATTCCCACAGTCGCCACAGCCGAAATGTTCTGCTCGGGAAGGAAGTCGAATCTTGCTTCACTGGCATAGCGCTCCACGTCGCTTTCGCGCTTTCCGATTTTCAGGGTGGCGGGATTGGCTCCGGCAGCAATGGCATCTGCCCGGGCAGATTGTTCGGCGGGATCAGTGTATCTCCAGTCCCTTCCGCGGAAATACAATCCCGAAAACTTGTAGGCAAACCTGTCGCTCAGCGCATTGGCATGGCGGAACGATCCCTGGAAGATTGAACGTTCTCCCACGGTCGTGGAAACGGACGTTCCCTGGGAGGAGAAGGGGGACGCCGTGATAAAATTGACAACACCGTTTGCCGCATTGGGACCGTACAGAGCGCTTCCCGGTCCGCGGACAATCTCCACCCGCTCAAAGTCGTCATCGCCGCACGCAATGAGGTATGGAGCGTTGAGGCGAAGGGAGGGAACGCCTGCGAGCCGGTTGTCCGTCAGCATCATCAACGTGCCGGAAAACACATTATTGAATCCCCGCACGACGACGTTTTGCTGAAGCAGGCCTGTCTGGGCCACATCCACGCCGGCGACGGCTCGGAGATGATCCGTCGGAGTAACGGCCGGCGTTTCAACGATCGCTCGGGCATCAAGAACTGAAATCGACGCGGGCGCTTCCAGAAGCTTCTGCTCGCGGCGGGACGCGGAGATAACAACACCATCAAGCAGAATAATCTTTGGTACAAGATTGACGTCCAACCGTACTTCCTGCGCTTCTGTCACAGACACTCGGTCAACACCATGGGCGTGGTGAGCCACGGAAAGGAAGTTCATCGAATAATGCCCCGCTGGTACTTCCTTCAATGTGTAGGATCCCTGTGCGTCGGTATATACCCATCGTTGCCTGGTGGAATCCTGAAGATTCTTGATCAGGACCACGACGGTCACGATGGGCTCGCTTGTTTCCACTTCCCGCACGGTTCCCGCTATTGTTCCCGTTTGCGCGGCCAGACGCGGCAAGACCGCAACGAGAACGAGCACCGAATAGAGAAATCGTTTCATGGAAAGCCTCCTAGGTTGATGGTATATAGTAGGAAATACTTCGAATAATCGCATGCGGTAACGTATGCTCCGGCCACGTTGCGCAGGGTCATGCGATAGAATTCAAGGCTCTTGGGGCATCCTGTGCTGTTGACGTCCCTTCAGCGAGCCTGCCCCCGATATAGCCCGTGCCACCTGCAATGAGGATATTCACGTGTTCCCCCTTTTCAATTTATAGCGGCGTGACGGATGGTCTCCATATCCGGCCATTCCCGCCGTTCGTACGACTCAAGTTCAAGAACAATGGAGCCCAGGACGATGCTGACTTCGGCCCGGAGAGGAACGGCGGCCTCGTCATCAGAGATCCATGCGACGAAATCGCCACTCATCCCGGCAAATGATTTCCCATCCCAGTGTGCGACCCCTCTGATCCGACGGCAGCGAATCTCTCTTCTCAACGCGGCAGCATCAATCATCTCCGTCTCCCCTGTGAACTCCAAGTCCGTTCGTCCAATCTGGTAATTGTTCACGGTCGGGAGCGTCAGTTGTTCATTGCCGGCAGAGAGGATGCGGGCAACCATCAAGAGGCTCACGCCATCGTACAGTGGACCCACCCACCGGAGAGTATCCGCCCGGACGGCTGATCCCGCCACGCTATCCACGAGAATAAGAGTGTCGTCTTGATGGATGAAATCAGAAACCATGGCCGAGTCTTCACCTGTAATGATGCGCACGCTCTCGAGAGCGGGCATATCGTGGCGGATAAGTCCCTGGTGCCTTAGTTCAACGTTGACCAAAGGAACCGTAGATCGGGCGGCCATATGAACCACGGTTTTCCGCATCCCGCGCTCATTCATCTCCCTCTGCGAAATCATCACTGTGCCAACACGAATGAAGTTCCATTTCACCTTATACCGAAGGACCTCGCCATCGGAGAATGGGGATCGGAGAATACGAAGCTGTGCCGGTGCCTCGCCCGGTTGGAGTGCAAGCAAAAGTATCAGGAAACGCGATACTGAAAGAGTGTGACGAAACATGTTCATTGTGTGTTGCCTCCATCAGGCGCAGAGTTCTTCGCGAACGTGGGCCGGCAACAAACGAACGTCGGGTACGATGGCCCGTGAAAACGCTACTCTGAAGAAATCGATCAGGAATCCCGTGTATGATCGATAGACGGAAGCACCGGATCTTGCGTACTCCTCCTGAAGCAACTCATGGGCCTTTGGAAGATTATACCAGGGAATGCCCGGGAACAAGTGGTGCTCCAGATGATAATTCAGGTTGCACATGAAAAACGAGACGATTTTGTTGCTGACAACTGTTCGGCTTGCCGTGAACTCATTGTGTCCCGCGGTCAGGCCATGTTCAGCAAGCCCGCGGACATTGGTGAATTGTGCAGCGACAAGGAGTGGAAGAATCCAGACTGTGAGCAGAACGGAAAACGGGGCCAGCGCCGCAACGGCCCCTATGATCGCGATCAGCAGCGCGTATTCCTGAAGAATTTGCC
>JACQPU010000117.1 GCA_016207365.1 Ignavibacteriales bacterium
ATAGAGCATACGCAGTATTGGCCTGGCGAAGGGTTTGAGGATGGCAAATCGCGGGAAGAACACAGCCCGGTACGTGAACACCGCATCGCCTTCAAGTTTTGCAATCGTTACGAGAGACCTCAATCGCGCGGTAATAACTTCCAGAAGGTCGGCAATAATCTCGCGGGCGTGATCGAGTTCGGCCTCGGTCAGGAATGATGTGTAGCCTGAGATATCGGCGAGGAGAAGATAGCCTTGCTGTGTTCTTGAATTCATTGAGAAGCGGCGTGAGCCTCCCTGGGCTCTTAACTGTACGCAAAACAGCTTGTCGGTGCAAGGCGTGGAGCAACCAGGCTTGGAGGGAATTCAGCGTTTCCGCGGGACGAGTTCGGTCGTGGTTTCCCTTGATCGGCGGCCGGAGAGGTCTTTGACATAACGACGGGAACCCGGTGTGTGGTACTTTTCCGCATACGCTTTGCTGACAAGATCCTTTGTTCGCTCACTTTGGATAAACACGGGACGGATCCTCAGCTTGTGATTGCCAACATGCAGCTCTCCCACAGGATCCTTACGGAATGTCCTGTACCATCCGTCAGGTCTTACGCTCCAGGATCGGATGAACGCCCGGCCTTCCACGGTCACAGACCAAACAGCAATCACACGGTGTGGAGTTCTTCCTGCCTTGATGCTGACAACCATTGAATTCTTCACCGCATCAAGAACAGCTTTCGAGAGCGATCTTGTTTTTCCAGGCACGACGTACTTGGGGGATTTTCCAGATTGAGGTCAGGCGTCCTTGATGAACGTTCCGTCGTTCAGTTCCGAATACGCCTGCCGCAGTTCTGCAACGGTGTTCATGACGATCGGTCCGGCCCACGCAACGGGTTCCTGAATGGGCTGTCCAGACACCAGGAGAAATCGGATTCCGCGTTCACCGGCCTGAACGGTGATTTCGTCGCCGGTGTCGAACAGCACAAGCGAACGGTCGGTGACCACGGAAAGCAACGTATCGGGTGTACCGACGACCTCTGTTTTGACGGGCATTGGGTTTGAAGCTCCGCGGAAAGTACCGGATCCTTCGAATACGTATGTAAATGCTTTGTTATATGTCTCCACCGGCAGCGTTTTCCGTTTGCCGGGCGGCACCCACACATCGAGATACCTCGGATCGGCCGCAATGCCGTCAACGGGTCCGCGTTTGCCCCCGAAGGCACCGCAGACAACCCGGATTAAAGTTCCATCATCATCGCCGACCTCGGGTATCTCAGCCGAAGGCACATCCTGATACCTTGGTTTCGTCATTTTCAGGGAAGAAGGGAGGTTGGCCCAGAGCTGGAATCCATGCATGCGGCCTTTTGGATCGCCTTTAGGCATTTCCTGATGCAGAATGCCTCTGCCTGCAGTCATCCATTGGACATCGCCTGCGCCGAGCGAACCGCGGTTCCCAAGGCTGTCGCCATGATCAACGGTTCCTGCCAGCACATACGTAATGGTTTCGATTCCGCGATGCGGATGCCAGGGAAAACCAGCCAGATAGTCCGCCGGATTCTCGTTTCGGAAATCGTCCAAGAGCAAGAAGGGGTCGAAATCATCGGTTTTTCCGAATCCGAAAGCCCTCCGGAGTTTCACTCCGGCCCCCTCAATCGTAGGCTGAGATTGAATAATTTGTTTTACGGGCCTTAGAGACATAGTCTCTCCGTATTGGGAAATCAATGCTGGTCATGTAAACGCAACCCATCCCCCTTTGAGTTCCCGCCACCAACTCCACGCGACTTGTCTCACGGCTCACCCATCTGTTTCTCTCAGAACCTATTCTGCTCTATGGGAGGGCTCTCGGCAACTTTGTCGATCGAAAACTCTCCGGTTTTGGAGTAATGGATAAAGAGAATGTTTCCGGCCTTGAAGGTCTGAAGTGCGGTGATGTATTTTTCAAGGAGCGCAACGGCTTCTTTTTTGGAAAGTGAGACCTTGTGATGCTCTTGGACCATTTTGAGCAAGTCTTCGGCTGAAAGGGGCTTTTCCAGTTCAACAAGCAGGCCATGGGGATGGATTTTTCCGGATTTCACCCCAAAGAAGCCGGATTGTTTCCTAGGTGCAAACCACGGAATCAACCGCTCGCTTTTGATTTTTCCGGCGGGAAGCTGGATGGCATTGGGAAGGATGGATGTTTTGGTCATAATGAGGATGTCAGTTGTCCCCTTAATATCGGAAAAGTTTGGGAAGAAGCAACTCAGCCACAATTCCCGAAACCGTCACAGCAAAATTCGATGGGGAGGTTTCGGGAATCGCTTTCTCCGGCAAACAAAAAAACGCCGACAGCGTCCAGCCATCGGCGTTCTCTTGTCGTACGAACGGCTCAGTTTCTTACGAGCATCCCGACGTGCTCCCACACTGCAAGCACTTATAGCAGCTCCCGCTCCTGATCATGATACTTCCGCACTCGTGACAGGGCGGGGCGTCGGATTGGGTCTGAAAGACCACCTTCTCGTTGCTCTCCAGGCTCGACGACACCTTTGCGGATTTTCCGTCGGATTTCTTTTCCTTGGGTCCGGAGGACATCGTCTCAACGGGTGCCGGCGCTCCCTCGCCTTCTTTCGGCATGAACTTCATACCCAGCCAGCGGAAAATATAGTCGCTGATCGACTTCGCGATCGGAATATCCGGATTGTTGGTGAAGCCTGACGGTTCGTACCGCGCGTGGCTGAATTTATCCACCATCACCTTCAAGGGCACACCGTATTGGAGAGCAATGGAAATACCGGTCGCAAAGGAATCCATCAGCCCGGAAATCGTCGAGCCTTCTTTGGACATCGTGATGAACACTTCTCCCGGTGAGCCGTCTTCGAACATCCCGACCGTAATGTAGCCTTCGTGTCCCGCAATGCTGAACTTGTGTGTGATCGATTGACGCTCATCAGGGAGTCGCCTGCGAACGGGGGTCCCGGACTTGAGTGCCTTTTTCTCTTCGGTTCTCAGAGACGTGCTAAGAGGTTGGGTGCGTTTGCATCCGTCCCGATATACGGCGATGGCCTTCAGTCCAAGCCGCCATCCTTCGATGTACGCCTGCATGATCTCGTCGGCTGTGACGTCGGTAGGCAGGTTCACGGTTTTGGAAATGGCGCCTGACAGAAATGGCTGGACTGCAGCCATCATGTTGATATGACCCATGTAGTGAATTGACCGTGTACCATTGGCCGGTTTGAACGCGCAATCGAACACAGGCAGGTGCTCTTCCTTCAGATGCGGTGCCCCTTCGATCGTGTCATTCTTGTCGATATAAGCAACTATATGCTCGATCTGCTCGTCGTCATACCCGAGTTTGGCCAGGGCTTCCGGAACCGTCTGATTCACGATCTTCAGCAGCCCCCCGCCGACAAGCTTCTTGTATTTTACCAGCGCA
>JACQPU010000103.1 GCA_016207365.1 Ignavibacteriales bacterium
ACATCAAACAGGCCAGCACGCAGAATGTGGCCAGCACCAAACAGGCTGAAACGGCTGCCCAGAACCTCCACGAATTGGGTAACAAGTTTGAGTTGCTGGTCGGCAGACCGAAAGGCGTTTGAATTTCTGGAAGAACCGCAATGAAAAGGAAAAATGGCGAATTTCTGAAAAAACTCCTTGACACGTTTCGGGTTGAGGCGGCTGAGCGGGTCAAGGTTCTTGTCGGCGGTTTGCTCCGCCTCGAGAAGAGCGCCGACGCGGCAGAACAAGCGGACATCGTCGAGTCTCTGTTCCGGGAGACACACAGTCTAAAGGGTGCGGCCAGGGCGGTAAGCAGTTCAGAAATTGAGCGACTCTGTCAGTCACTCGAGACCGTATTCTCTTCGCTCAAGAAGGGACAACCGGCAAGGGCCGTTGGCTTCGCGGATGTGCTTCATCGCGCTGTGGACCACCTTGAATATCTTGTTTCCACTCTCGGTTCTGAGCAGGCGACCAAAGATGCCGCACACGTTTCCGCTCTTGCAGAGGAGCTTGAAAAACTCTCGCTGGACCAGACCGGCGTAGGCAAGAACGTTTCGTTATCGGGCCCTGTGGACTTCTCCGCCGGAGCTGTCAGCGAGCCTCTCACGCAGTTCCATCCGGGAGCGACAATCGGGTCTCAGAGGCCGCCAGAGACCGTCAGAATTTCCGAAGAAAAACTTGACTCGCTGATGCTCCAGGCTGGAGAGATGGTCTCAATGAAGCTGGCAGGTGTTCAGCGGTCGACCGATTTGCAGGCGATTCTGCACGAATTTGAATCATGGAAAAAGAAGTGGAGGAATGTCTCCGCCGATGTTCGCGCCCTGCGGCGTTCGCTGGAGAAGGAGGAACATGGCAAACATCTCCGTGAGAATATTCCGCTCAGGAAGGTTCTCGATTTCATGGAATCCAGTACCTCTCTTATGAACACCATCGAGCACCGCCTTCTGGATTCCGCCAGATCTTCATCGCGCGATCACCGATCGCTTTCGTTCATGGTGGACAGTCTCCTTGAGAATGCCAAGCAAACCCTGATGTTCCCGTTCTCATTGTTGCTGGAAGCTTTTCCGAAAGTCGTTCGGGATCTTACACATGATCAGAAAAAAGAAGCCGATCTCGTTGTGAGCGGGGAGGATATTGAGATCGACAGACGTGTTCTGGAAGCTCTGAAGGATCCTTTCATCCATCTCATCAGAAACTGCATTGACCATGGCATAGAAACGCCCGAAGCGCGGCAGCGCAAAGCGAAACCCCGGCGCGGAACCATTACGGTCTCGGTGTCCCAGAAGAATGGCAGCAACATCGAGATCGGCGTTTCCGACGACGGTTCCGGGATCGATCCGGCAGCCGTTCGAACAGCAGCGGTGCGAAATGAAATCATAAGTCAAAGCGAGGCCGCGACCCTTTCGGACAACGATTCCCTCGACCTGATTTTCCAATCCGGCGTTTCCACCAGTCCGATTATTACCGATGTGTCGGGAAGGGGTCTTGGACTTGCGATTGTTCGCGAACGAGTCGAGAGTTTGGGTGGACATGTCTCAGTCGACTCCCAACCCGGACGCGGCACAACATTCCACCTGCGCGTTCCGGTCACCGTGGCGACGTTTCGGGCCATTTTTGTCAGGGTGGCAGAGCACATCTTCGCGGTGCCGGCGGCGGCGGTCGAGCGGGTTGTTGCAGTCCGCGGCGAGGAGATCCGCACGCTTGAGAACAGGGAAACAGTCTTGATCGGCGGCGAAATTCTTTCACTCGTCAGGCTCGACGACGTCGTTGGCGTGCCGCGGCAGCCCAAGGGCAAAGATGCGATGGAGCGGTTCCAAACGCTCGTTCTGAGCGCGCTGAACAAACGGATGGCATTTGTGGTGGATTCCGTTCTCCAGGAGCAGGAAGTCCTTATGAAGAGTCTCGGGCCCCAGATGGCGCGTGTCCGGAATATCGGGGGGGCGACCATCCTCGGCTCAGGGAAGGTTGTGCCCATTGTCAACGTTTCGGACCTGATGAGATCCGCCGTGCGCCTTGCGGGAGCTCAACAGCCGGCGCCTGCTACTGAGACAAAAGAAGTTGAACGAAAAATATCCGTCCTCGTCGTGGAAGATTCGATAACAGCGCGCACACTTGTCAAGAGCATCCTCACGGCAGCGGGGTATGTCGTCACAACGGCAACCGATGGCATCGATGCGTTGACACAGCTGCGGACGGCCGACTTTGACATCGTTGTTTCCGATGTCGATATGCCGCGCATGAACGGCTTCGACCTCACAGCCAAGATCCGCAGCGACAAGAAACTTGCTGATCTTCCCGTTATTTTGGTCACTGCGCTGGAATCCCGGGAGGATCGCGAACACGGCGTGGATGTTGGCGCGAATGCGTACATCGTTAAGAGCAGCTTTGACCAGAGTAATTTGTTGGAAGCGATGAGAAGGCTGGTGTAGCAATTGAGGTTTAATGCCTGACCCCTGGCAAACAGGTGGCCTGAACCCATGATCAACATCCTTATCGTCGAAGATTCTCCGGTCATTCGCGAGTTTCTCCACCACATTCTCGGGAGTGACCCGGAACTGAACGTGATAGGCGTCGCGCACAACGGCGAAGAGGCAGTCGAAGCGGTTCGGTCGAAAAGACCCGATGTGGTCACGATGGATATCCACATGCCAAAGCTCAACGGGTTCGATGCTACCCGGAAGATCATGGAGATGAATCCGGTTCCAATTGTCATCGTAAGCGGAAGTTCCACCGCGGAGGAAATCGCTACAACATTTCACGCGCTGGAGTCTGGCGCCCTGGCAGTGGTTCGTCGCCCGGCAGGCGTGGCCCACCCGGATCACGAAGCAATGGCGAAAGAATTGATTCAGACCGTGAAACTCATGTCGGAGGTTAAGGTTGTTCGCCGCTGGCCGCAAATCTCCCGCAAACTCGTCACCGCGGGAGAGCCCATCCTGGGAAAACAGGGAGGCGATATCAGACTCGTCGCAGTCGGCGCTTCAACCGGAGGGCCTCTGGCGATTCAGACAATTCTCTCCCGGCTCCCCAGGCAATTCCCCGTTCCTATCATCGTTGTTCAACATATGGCACAGGGTTTTGTTCACGGATTTGCCGAATGGCTGCGGCATTCATCGGTCCTTCCTGTGTCGGTTGCGTCACATGGGGAGATGCTCCTTCCGGGTCATGTCTACATAGCCCCCGATGAACATCATACGCTTGTTTCAAAAGATCGTCGCATCGTTCTTCGCAAGGATGAGCCGGAGAGCGGTCTTCGTCCCGCCGTTGCGGTGCTGTTTCGGTCCGTGGCAGAAGCCTTCGGCCCGCAGGCCATCGGCATTCTGCTGACAGGCATGGGCAAAGACGGGGCGGAGGAATTGGGGCTCATGAAGGAACGGGGAGCGACGACCCTTGCGCAAAAGCCGGAGACGTGCATTGTTCCCGGCATGCCGGGAGAAGCGGTGAGACGAGGATCTGCCACATTTGTTTTCTCTCCGGAGAAGATTGCCGAGGCATTGGTGACCCTCGTCGAAAAACCATCATCGGGCGGCGGCTGAAATCACGCCCCCGGGGAGGATCGCATCATGGGAAAACAAGGTCGCTTCAACCACGTAGAGATTCTGATTGTCGAGGATAGTCCGACACAACTCGAACAACTGCGGCACCTGCTGGAAGGAAACGGATATTCCGTCAGGCCGGCAACCAATGGGAAAAAAGCCCTCGAGGAGGCCCGTCGCCAGCCGCCTACCGTCATCGTCAGTGACATAGTCATGCCGGAGATGGACGGTTATGCACTCTGCCAGGCCGTTCGAAAGGATGAATTGCTGAAGGACACTCCGGTCGTTCTTCTGACATCCCTGTCCGGTCCGCAGGATGTGATCGAGGCGCTCAAGTGCGGCGCGGACAACTTTATTCGAAAACCGTACGACGAGCGCCATTTGCTCCTGCGCATCGAAAATATCCTCACCAACAGGAAACTCCGTGCAACCGATACCGTCAAGGTTGGGGTTGAGTTGCAACTGGCAGGTGAGAAGCATTTCATCACCGCGGAGAGGCAGCAGATACTCGATTTGCTTATCTCAACGTATGAGCAGGCCGTGCAAATGTGCGGCGAGCTGAAACTGCGCGAGGATCAGCTTGATCGAGCGAACAGGGTATTGAGCGGGATCTATGCCATTACCAAAGGGCTGAACCAGGCTCAGACGGAGCGGGAGGTTCTTGATGTTGCGGTGGAACTCGCTCTGCAGCTCCCGGATGTCCGCGCTGGCTGGATTTTCCTTAGAGATGATGAATCGCATTTCAGGCTTGCAACGTCACGGAATCTTCCCTCCGAACTGGCGACGCCTGAAATCATGGACGGCGATTGCCTTTGCAGAAGGAAGGTCCTTTCGGGCGAAATCGAACGCGCTGCGAACATCGAGGAATGCGAGCGCCTGAAGAAAGCGAAAATCAATACGTTGGGGCTGAGGTCGCATGTCACGCTCCCGTTCCGGTTTGGAGACAAGGTGTTAGGGATTATGAACCTCGTGGGAACTCAAGATGTGCTGTTTACGGAGGACGATTTGCGAGTGCTGAACGGTATAGGGAATCAAATCGGCGTGGCATTGCAACGCTGCCGTTTGCATGAAAATCTGGAAGAATTAGTGCGTGAGCGGACGTCCGCTCTTTCTGAAAGCGAAGAGAGATACAGGCGGCTCGTGAACGAGATCACCGACGGAATGTTCATTACCGACAACGAAGGCACGATACAATTTGCGAACGATGCACTTGTCAGAATTCACGGGTTTACTTCAGCCGAACAGCTTGTAGGGCGCAGGTTTGTCGAGTTCCTCGATCCGTCCATTCCTCAGGAGGTAGCGCGACGATTTGCAAGGGTTGTTGATGGAAAAGAGGAGGCCGGGCTGGTTGAGGTGGAAATTATCCGCGAAGGGGGAGGATCTGCTTTTCTTGAGGTTCGGCCTGCACCGATCAGGGAAGGAGGCAGAATCGTCGGCGCACGTGGCACCGTGCAAGATATCACGGAGCGTAGAAGAGCAGAGGAACACAGCCGTGTGCTGCAAGCGCAGCTCTTACAGGCCCAGAAAATGGAAAGCATTGGTGCCCTGGCCGGAGGAATTGCCCATGATTTTAACAACATACTGGGAATTATCCTGGGTCACGCCTCCATCCTGGAGCGCATGGCGGGCAAGCCTGACGTCCTGCCCGCAAGCGTTGAAGCAATCACGAAGGCAGTCACGCGGGGAGCGAGCCTCGTGCGCCAGCTTCTCACCTTTTCCCGCAAAGCGGAGACGGCTATCGAAACCGTGCACATCAATGACCTCGTTGAGGAGTTGGTCAAGATGATGCGCGAGACGTTTCCAAAAATCATTACCCTTCGCACCGACCTCGCCGATCATCTTCCGGCGATGAGCGCTGATGTCACTCAGCTTCATCAGGCACTTTTGAATCTCGCCATTAATGGGCGGGATGCGATGCCTGAAGGCGGCACGCTCACATTCAGGACCGTCACGGCAAAAGGTGAACAATTGCGGCATCGTTTTCCCGATGCGCACTACGATGATTATCTCTCTGTCACTGTTGTTGATACGGGGACCGGAATGGAGGAGGAGACTCAGCGCCGCATTTTTGAACCTTTCTTTACCACGAAAGGTCCGGGGAAGGGAACCGGATTGGGAATGTCCGTTGTCTACGGCGTTGTGAAGAGTCACGAGGGCATTCTTGATTTTCAGAGCACACCGGGGAAGGGAAGCACGTTCACGCTGTATTTTCCCGTCAAGGCGAAGGAAGTGGTGCAGGAGCAGGAGAAAGGCAAAGCGTGGAGCGGCGATGTTCCGGGTGGAACGGAGACCATTCTGGTTGTCGAGGACGAGGAGATGCTGCGTGAGCTCGTGGGGGCCGTGCTTTCCTCCAAGGGATACAAGGTCATAGTTGCTGAAGACGGTGTTGAGGCGATTGCACAGTATGACGCGCATGCGAGCGATATTGCGTTGGTTCTGTGCGATAACGGGCTGCCCCGGCTCGATGGCGTTGGTCTGGTGAAAGCCCTGAAGCAAAAACAAAGGGACCTCAAGTTCATCATGGCGAGCGGGTATATTGATGCGCGGAAGAGGGGAGAGATTATCAGGGCAGGAGTCACCGAGTTCACTTCTAAACCGTATGCTGCGAACGAGTTGTTGTGGAGAATCCGTCAGGTCCTCGACCGACGATGAGCGGTTGAGTCCTTCCGATTCGTTCCCGAATCACCCCGGATCGTGCCGTGCACCGTACGCTCTACGAGCTGATTTGCCTCCAACTCCCGCAATTCCTTGGATAACATTTTTTGCAGTTATGCCAAAAGCCCCTCGTCGATAAGTAGCGCCAGGACTCGCTAACTCCCAAGTATCTCCCGAATCTGTTCCTCAAGTTTCTGCGGCGTAACAGGTTTCGAAAGAACTGCAGAAGCTCCGGCCAGAATCATCGTATCCTTGCTTGCTTTCGAATCATCGCCGGTGATGATGAGAACCGGTGTGTTCCGGGTTTCCGAGTAACGCTTCAGCTCCACAAGAGCCTCGTACCCATCCATGACAGGCATCGAATAGTCCGTAATGACCAGATCTGGGCGCAACCTCAATGCCTGCTCAATGGCTTCTCGGCCATTGGTCGCATGAACAATGTTCGCTTCGGGATACAATCGTTTCACATACCGGGAATGTAAGACCCTGGCGCCTTCTTCATCGTCTGCTATGAGAACCGTCAACCCTTCCCGTGGTGAGTTATTTGCAAACTTGAGCTTAAAGGTGGTTCCCTTCCCCAATTCGCTTTCCACCGTAATATCTCCTCCATGTTTTTTCATGATTTCGTGACAAACAGAAAGACCAAGGCCGGTACCTCTTTCGCCTTCCAGCCCGTCCCTCGAATACTTCTCCTCAGGCTTGAACAGCTTCGGAATGTCCTCCGAGGGAATCCCGACTCCGGTGTCCTTGATCGCCAGGACAATGGAAGAATCTTCCTTTTCTTCCGCCTCAAGGGAGATCGTTCCATCCGAGGGCGTGAACTTCAAAGCATTGCCAACAATGTTGTCGAAAACCTGCCTGAGGAACTGCTCATCCCCTTGCACATGCAAACCGTCGGGAACTCTTGAAACGAGGTTGATGGATTTTTTGCGCGCAAGGCCCGCAAGACAGTCGACGCTTCCCCGGGCGAGCTTGCCAAGATCGAGCATCCGCATTTCCATCTTCACACGGCCGGTCTCAAACCGCGACCAATCGAGGAGCCTGTTGACAAGCAACAATTGGTCCTGAGCGGCTTCCCTGATGTGACGAATGAATTCGTTCCTCTCTTCCGAAGCCATCGTCTCGCCATCCGTTGCCAGAATCTCGCAAAATCCGAGGATGCTTCCAAACGGCGAACGCAGATCATGCGACAAGACGGAAAACAGCTTGTCTTTCTCACCGTTCAGGCGAGCGAGTTCTTTTTGAGATAATTCAAGTGCTTCAAGATACTGATGGACCTTCTGCTCCAATGCCTTTCTCGCCGTGACATCCTCGAGAATCCCTTCGAATCCCATGAGCCGACCGTCATCGTCCTTAAGGGCTCGGGAATACTCGAGCACCGTGATGACGCTCCCATTCTTCCTTTTCAACTGGATCTCCAATCCGCTTACGTAGCCTTTCGTCTTGACGACTTCCTTGATCTGATTCCGCAGGTCGGGCACAACGTAGAGATCGGCCATATTCACCTGAGCGAGCTCATTGGCATCTCTGTAACCCAGGAGTCTTAGAAGGGCATTGTTGGCGTCAAGAAGTTTCCCGTCCACAGAAGTTTGGAACATAGGTTGTATGGCTTGGTGAAAAAGATTGCGATATTTAGCCTGCTCTTTGCGCACGCGTTCTTCTTCCACCTTGCGATCCGTGACGTCCCGAACAATCCCAAGGATGGAGGCAACCCTTCCGTTTTCCAGATGGGGAGACCATGAGAAATCGCCGGTCAGGTACCGTCCCGTGCTGTTTCTCACCCGCAACTCAACGGTCTGCGGACTGTTCGTCCTGAGTTGGCGACGAAAACTCTGCCAGGCAGGGACAATGTCGTCCGGATGAAGCATCGAATCGAAGCTCCGTCCGACCCATTCATGAATCGTCCATCCGGTCCTCTTTTCGAACTCCGGATTAATTGAAGTGATGATGCCATCC
>JACQPU010000108.1 GCA_016207365.1 Ignavibacteriales bacterium
CCACCCTGGGCATACAGAATCCCACTCGACGTGTCAATTGAAATGTTGTGCGACCTGAACGTCGAACCCCCGAAGGTACCTACCAGATAGACGCTGTCCGGCAGTGTCGACAAATCGATGATCTGGATGCCCCTTCCGATTCCGTCCGTGACAACATAGGCATAATGACGATACGTCTTTATGTCTTTCCAGGTTGTATTGTCGGTCTGGACAAAATCCACTTCAGTAAGCGTTGGAGCATCTGTGATATCGATAATACTGGTACCGTCTCGTACACCAAGGAGAGCATATTCTTTTCCGTCCGGTGCAACGTACCCCCAGCAATCGTTGTACCCTATTGCAGGGTATTGGTTCAGATTGCCGAGGTATTGAACATTCTGGGTTCCCTGGCGGGAGAACGCCTGTGAGGAGATGCCTGAAATCATGATCATCACAGGAACCAATTTCCTGTAGAGATCCCTATGGTTCTTTGTATTCATCGCTTGTTTGATGACCTGGCCCACACCAGAATAAAGGAAATCTGGTCCCTAAATGAAAGTACAATGGGATGGATGACTGGTTTGGCGTGACGAGGAGTAGGCAAGTCCAGGGAGGACTTCTATCGGTTTTTCCCGCTGTGCTTCTTGGACCGAGGTTTTGCAGAAAACGCGTGCAGGATCCCCAAGGCCTCACCGATCAAGGAAGCAGAAACGTTTTCAACAACGCGCGTTTGACCAATCCGGACCGGAAGGACAAACCGGTTTCTCCGGCCAACCGCTTTCTTATCGCGTCCGATCATGGAAAGCACAACACTCCGCTTCAGTTTTTGAAATCGTTGCCGCAAAGGAATGCCGGCGATTAGACGGGAAATCCGATCATAGGACATCTGTGGGAGGAGGTTCATTTGCAGCGCAAGAAAACTCTCCGCCACAAGTCCCAGTAATACGGCCTCACCGTGCTTCAGAAGCCGGTAGTTGCCTGCTGCCTCGAGCGCGTGGCCAATGGTGTGCCCGCAATTCAGAATAACGCGCTCGCCGGTCTCCCGCTCATCCCGCGACACGAGGCTGGCCTTGAGTTCGACGCATCTGCTTTGTGCACGGATGAGAGCCTCCTTTTTCAGGGCCAGCACATCCGGAACGGCAGATTCCAACCATGAAAACAACTCCTCATCCAGAATAATGCCGTACTTGACGATCTCCCCTAACCCGCAGATAACTTCCCTGGCGGGAAGCGTTTGCAAAACGTCGATGTCTGAAATTACGACACGCGGCTGATGAAATGCACCGATCATGTTCTTCCCCAGCGCGTGATTGACTGCAGTCTTTCCCCCAATGGAACTGTCGACCTGGGAAAGCAATGTAGTCGGCACGTGCACGAGTGCAATTCCGCGATGATATGTGGCGGCGACAAATCCCGCCAGATCTCCTATAACGCCACCTCCCAAAGCCAGCACGGCGCCACCTCTCCCGACGCGTGCACGAAGCATCTGCGCGTAAATACGTCCGGCCGTGGAAAGACTTTTTTGTGACTCTCCCGGCGGAACGACAATCGGCGTAACAGCGTACCCTGATGAGACGAGATGACGTTGAATAGGAGGGAGATACCGGTGTGCAACATTGCGATCGGTGATCACCACAAGCTGTTTCGGTATTCCATGGAAATCAAGCAGGTTGGCCAGTGATCCGAGGATCCCGCCTCCAGTGTACACTGGATATGACCGGTCCCCCAACTCGACGCGGATGGTATGCTCAACCATTGAGGTCCCGGTCAGAGCCGCGTGAGCAAACGAAGGTGCCTGACGATTTCGTCCACAGTTACACCAACCCTTTTGTGTTCCGCCGCAACGATAACATCTGCTCTATTGTAGAATTCCTCCCGTCGCTTCATGAGCTCCTCGACGCGCCGCTTGAGCGAGGCTTCATCGAGACGATTCCCTTCGCCGTCATGAAGAAGAGGGCGGTCAGTCTTGTTCCTCATCCGCCTCGCAGCTTCTTCGGAAGAAACCCGGAGATACACGATCAACCCGCGTTCATGGATCAATCGGAAATTCTCCTCATTCGCAAGCGTCCCACCACCGAGGGAAACAACGCCGTTCTCCATCGCCGAAACGTTTTTCAGTACGTCCTGTTCAATGGCCCTGAATCCCTGCTCGCCCAACTCTGAAAAAATTGCGTTGATACTCCGGCCCGCCCGTTGCTGGATCAATTGGTCCACATCGACAAAAGGAAATCCCAGCGTGTTTGCCAGAATAGGCCCAATGGTGCTCTTGCCGCTCCCCATGAAACCGGCAAGATAAATGAGGGGTCGTTGGCGTTGTTGATCGGACATGAAATCACACAAACAGGGCCACTACAGGATCTCAACACGAACACCGGCGGAAATGGTCATGCCGTCCACATTGATTCTCGAAGGGATTTCCCCCTGTTGAAACCGAACTACGCGACCGTCATAAAGTATGGAGGAAACCGGAAACCTGTTCCGGACATCGACCTCGGGATCGCGGAACTTCAGCCCGGCAATCACCGAAACGCCCGGAATGAGGACGTACTCGCTATTGACAGAGACATGAATACCAAATCCCGTTCTACTCCCCACCGGGTCCGCGGATATTCCCGCAACAGAATAGACGCGCGTTGTCACGTAAGCGCCGACTCCTCCGCCCATGGAGATTCTCCATGAAGAGGAGCCGAGCGGCACATAGACCTGCCCTCCGATTTCGATGGGTATCATCGAGTATCCATCTTCGACTGGAAGGTATCGGGGAGGACTGACGGACCCATCCAGTTTCATTTCTGATTTAACCTGCGAGAGGTATTCTACGTTGAGGAAGAAATAATAGCTTGCACCGAACGACCTGGCTGTGAGCTCTCCGCCGAAGCCTAGTACGCTGGAGAACGGTGTGGTGATCGTCCGAAGCTCAAAGGAGGGATTGTTGGGATTGGGATAGATTTTGGATGTCGTAATCAGCAAGCCGCGGGCTGCTGCGGAAAAGCTCCAATCGCCCATCTGGCCGTACAGAGGACAGCACACCACAATAACTGCAACAGCCGCCAGGGGACATCTCCGCACCATAGCATACACACTCAGCGAAAGAATCGATCCCGATAATCTTCGATATCGGCGCGTTCGCGCAGCACAGCCACCCAATCCTGTGAAAGCCGGCTCCGCTTCTCCTGATAGAGCTCTTGCATGAGATCGTTACGTTGCGCGGCATAGAGAGTTGAATCGAACGGCACCTTCGACAGCATTTCAAGAACATAGTACCCGCGTGACCCTTCAAAGGGTTTGGAAATCTGACCGGGGTTCAGCGACTCTGCCACGCCGATAAACGAAAGATCCCTCCCCACTCCTGAAGGGGGCTCGCCGGCCTTGAACAATCCGGTCGATCGAACCGTTACGTCGGGAAATGACTTCGCCGCCGCGCGCAGTCCACCGGACAGGGGAATTCCTGCATGAAAAGCCTTTGCACGTTCGGCAATTCTCTCCATTTTCTTTTTCCGGATGACCATTGACCGCGTGATGGTTTTGACATCCGCAAGCGGCCGTACGCCTTCCTCCCGAATGGCGCTGATTCTGAACACACCAACGCCTCCGCTGATACCGATGGGTTCGCTCACCTTCCCCATCGATCCGGAGAACGCAAAACTCATCACAGCGTCGTTGAATCCGATTTGGGGAATCACGCCCCCTTTCATGAACTCCGGGGTCTCTCGGATCTGTACCGAGCTGTTCTTGGCTGCGTTCTCAAAACCTTCCTCCCCTGCGAGATAAACAAAATCCTGCGCCCGTTGGTACGCCGCGTCAATCGATTGCGAACTCGTCTTCACGCGCATGGCCAGATCAATGAGCTCCACTTCCCTGTTCGATCGATCAAGAATCTTGATAAGATGAATGCCAAACTGTGTGCGTACCGGCCCAACGACTTCGCCCACCTTGGCTCCAAACGCCACATCGCCAAATGGCTTCACCCATGTGGTCTTGTTTCCCCATCCAAGATCGCCTCCATCCGGTGCAGATCCGTCTGTACCGTGCTGACGGGCAAGTGCGACAAAGTCCTCACCGGCCCGAATGCGCTGAAGGACCTCACGGGCTTGACGGAGTGCCGACGCCGTGTCTCCCTCAACCGGAAACAGAATATGGGCGGCACGGACATACGTTTCCGAACCGCGCCGCACATCGCTCACTTTCATCAAATGATAACCGTCGAAGTCTCGGATTGGCCCAAGAACAGTACCGACCTGAGCAGAAAACACATCTGCTTTTGCCTGGCTCAACTCACCCGGCTTGTAATAGGCTTTTGTCGCAGGGATCTCCGAATAGCTTTTCGCAAGTTCCAGAAAATCGGCTCCCTCAAGAGCCTGTTCCTTCAGTCGTTCCAATTCTGCAACAACATCGAGAGTATCCTGTGCCGACGGGGCTGTAGAAAAAATCACATAATTGAGCCTGCGGGTCGGGCGAACTTTGAATTCTGCCTGATTTTCCCGGTAATACCGCTCGATCTCATTCTCCGTAACAACAACCATGGAGTCGGGAACCATAACCGATGGATCAAAGAGTGCATAAAGCGCTTCCATGATCACAGCACGTTCCGAAAAGCGCTGCCGGATCTCGGGCTCTGTGACGCGAACCGTGGCAAGAAGCAGACTTTGGAGCTTCTGTTGTTTAAACTGTTCTCGAAGGCGCTTTTCCACTTCGACCCATGCCGCCCGGTTCTGTGGGTCGGCAAGTGCCCGGTCGTAGGC
>JACQPU010000106.1 GCA_016207365.1 Ignavibacteriales bacterium
CAGCCGTTTGAACTTGACGTTCGCAAACCCGATCGTTCATCCCAGATCATCGTCACCGGGCCCCACGGCACTCGAGCGTACTCATTCGTTGAGGACTTTCTGACAACGGCAACTTTGGACACAACGATCGCTACTCCCCCGGTTTTTGTCGGCTTTGCGGACACCCCGCGAACTCCCGAAGAAGAGACCGGCCTGACTGATCGCCTGGTGATTCTTTTCGCCGGTCAGCGAAGCACCGCCGCAGATTCAACCAGACCAAGAGACAGGCGTTCCTCGTTCAAAGGCTTTCAGAATGCAGCGGCTCTTGTCGTCGTCGTTGACGAGGCCGAAGGAACCATGACGGATCTTCGACGATCACTTGCAGGATTTCTCGACAAAGGCTCATTTTCTCTCAAAGGGCATGTTCGAAAAACGGGAACCATTCCCACAGTCTATGTAAGCTCACAAGTCGGCACCGACCTCCTTTCCGAATTGGGAGCACCCGTCATCCAGCTCCGCCGCACCGTTGCCACAGACTCGACGTTTAAGCCCGTGGAACTCAAACGCGTTACGATTTCCCTGAATCTTAAAACCCACCATGAAGTCAAAACCTCGGAGAACGTCGTCGGCCTGCTTGAGGGTTCTGATCCCGAACTGAAGCAGGAATATATCGTGCTGACCGCCCACTATGATCACGTTGGCGTTAATCCGGCTACCGGCGACATCTATAACGGGGCTGACGACGATGGGTCCGGAACCTCGATGATCCTTGAACTTGCCGAGGCTTTTGTGTCGAATCCTAAGAAGCCGAAACGCAGCATGCTCTTCATGACGGTGGCTGGCGAGGAAAAGGGGCTCCTCGGCTCGGCGTACTATACAGCGAATCCGCTCGTACCCCTCAACAAGACCATAGCCAACATCAACATGGACATGATTGGACGAATCGACAAAAAACATCGCGAGTCGGCCTCTCCCTATGTCTATGTCATCGGCTCAGACAAGATCAGCACCGAGCTTGACAGTATCGTACAGGCTGCCAACAGGCAGACGGTGAATCTCGCATTGGACTATGAATACAACGACGACAACGATCCAAACCAATTCTACCGTCGTAGCGATCATTACAACTTCGCCCGAAACGGAATTCCGATTGTGTTTTTCTTTACGGGTGTCCATGAGGACTACCATCAGCCGACCGACACCGTTGAAAAGATTGAGTTTAACCGGATGGTTCTCATCGGCAGGCTGATGTATACTACAACCTGGAAGGTTGCCCATCTTCCCCGAATGCTTCGCAAGGACGGCAAGCCCTCCGTTTATTCCGGCCGCCAGTGACATGCTGTCAAAGGAACTCCTTCAGGAACGGCTGCATACGCGTCTTTTCGGCAGAAAACTGTTCGTGTTCGAGACGATCGATTCTACGAACGCATGTGCCAAAACGCTGGCCCAGGCGGGAACCGGCGAAGGGGCCGTGGTGATTGCCGAGTACCAAAGCGAGGGAAAAGGAAGGCTCGGACGCCGATGGCAGGCGGATCCGCATGAGAACCTTCTGTTTTCTGTCATTCTGCGCCCGTCGCTCCCACGGGCCTCAGCCGGTTTTCTCACTTTTTTCGCTTCAGTGGCCGTCGCCCGGGCAATTGACGATGCATGTGGATGTGCCACAGAGTGCAAATGGCCAAACGACCTGCTCCTCCACGGAAGAAAAATCTGTGGAATCCTCCTGGAAAATTCCATTGACGGCGGGGTCATTGATTATTCTGTTGTTGGAATCGGTCTCAACGTCAATCAAACGACGTTTCCGGAGTCCCTGGAGAGGCAGGCGGGATCGCTCCGCAGCATCCTGGGTCGACCTGTAGACCGGATTGAGCTTCTTGCGCGGATCCTGCAGTCCCTTGAGCAATCATATACGGACGTGAGGCAGGGCTCGTTTGAAAAGCTCCTCGCCGAATGGACCTCACGCTGCACGATGTTCGGGCGGGAAGTCACTGTCAATCAGGATGACGCCGTTGTGATCGGCAAGGCTGTAGGATTAAACGACGACGGTGGATTGCTTTTGCAGACCTCCTCGGGGCGGCGCACCATCTACGCCGGCGACATCTCGCTCACCCCAGCACCCTGACTATGCTCCTTGCCATCGATATTGGGAACACTCATACGGTGTTCGGCGTGTTTGACGGCAAGCATCTCAAAGCCGATTGGCGCGTTTCAAGCAATCCTCTGCGCACGGAGGACGAAGCTGGAACCCAGCTTCAGCAGTTCCTCGCAGGGAGCGGCGTCCATTTCCCCTCGATTACCGATATCGGGATTTCCTCCGTCGTTCCGAACCTCACCGATATCTACGATCACATGGCCCGCAAGTACTTTGGCATTAAGCCGGTGATTATTGGATCTCACCTCGATCTCGGTATCGCGATACGATACACAGATCCCTCGGCAGTAGGAGCCGACAGGCTCTGCAATGCGATCGCCGGGTACGCCCGTTACGGAGGTCCTCTGATTATCGTCGACTTCGGGACCGCGACAACCTATGACGTTGTAGGATCACAGGGAGACTATCTTGGGGGCGTTATTGCGCCGGGTATTGAAACATCAGCTGCCGACCTGCATCGACGAGCAGCCAAGCTCCCAAAGATTGAGCTTCACCTTCCCGCCTCAGTTCTTGGGGTGGACACAGTGTCAAGTATGCAGTCGGGAATTCTCTACGGCGCCATTGATGCGCTGGAAGGAATGATTGCGCGGCTCCAGAAGGATGTTGAGCAACGCGAAGGGAAAAAAGCTACAGTAATAGCCACCGGAGGATTCTCGGAATTCATCCGGGCACAGACAACAGTCATTTCGGCTTGTGAGCCGGCTCTCGTCCTCGATGGCGTGCGCAGAATTGTCAGCCGCGTCCGCGCCCGGGCCTAACCATCCCCCTCCCCCTTCATTCCCCGGATCCTGTGTTCGAGCTCTTTCTCTATCTCCTCGATCGCCGAAGACATCTCATGCCTCGCATACACCAGCTGATAGAGGCTCAGCAATACCCCGATCCCGGACTCCAGGACGTTCACATGTTTCTTCAATTCTCTGAAGACAGTCTGCAGTCTTTTTCGCGTCGGACCTTCCTCAACATTCTCAAGGGCACCGCGGGCTTGAATCTCCAGTTCGACTGCGATATCTGCCAGCGCTGAATTCAGCGCCGGTGTAATGGCGTTTAAAACGCTCCGGACGCGTTCCGTTGCCTCTTCGTTCAGGAGAATCTCCTTGGCCTGTTCCTCCTCCTGCTCGCGCCCCACGCGGAACATGTGCCGCTCGCGCGTAGCATCTACCAGGGCTCCCAGATGAGGAATGTCGATGTTTTCCTTCCGAAGATAGTCGTAAGCCCCAAGTTTCATCGCTTCCACCGCAACGGCCTCATTGCCGGCCCCCGTGAGCACCACCACCGGAATCCTTATGCCTTCATCATTCATGCTTTGCAGGACCTCAAGTCCCGACATGCCAGGCATAAAATAATCCAGAAAGATCACATCGAAGAATGCCCGGCCGCTGCGCAGGATCTCCAGCGCCTCGAAGCCGGAAGCCGCTGCCACCACCCGGTGGTTGAACTCGTCCTGCATGACACTGGCGAAAAAGCGGCGGAATTCCTCGTTGTCATCTACAAGAAGGATATTTGCTTGCGAGGAAATAGTCTGCATACGCTATGATGTCGTCCTCAAGAACAAGGTAGGATACGAGGGACTTCGGTGCTGTGCGTTATCGCACACCAAACATCAGCACCGACGCGTTTGCCCAGTCGACGAGTGGAGCGAAGTAAAGGCCAAGAAGAAGCGTGGGAAGCAGAAGCACCAGCAGCAACGCAACCTGAGGAACACTGAACTTCAGCGGCCCAGAATCCTTTTCGGGATCGCGCAAAAACATGTTCCGCAGGACACGGATGTAATAGTAGAGTGAGACGACACTGTTTAACGCTCCGACAATGGCCAGCCAGATCCATCGCGCATCGAGGAGCGCTACAAAGAGGTACAACTTACCGATGAACCCCGCCGTGGGCGGGAGCCCGGTGAGCGAAATGAAGAAAACGACCATGGCAACACCGATAAGAGGCGACCGATATCCAAGGCCCTTATAAGAATCGATATCCTCGCTTCCTGTCTTATTGGCCACCATCATCACAACCAGAAAGGCGCCGAGGTTCATAAACAAATATACGACGAAATAGATCAGCACCGCCGCAATGCCTTTGTCGCTCAACACAACAACGCCCATCAGCATGTACCCTGCATGGGCAATGCTCGAGTAGGCGAGGAGTCGTTTCAGATTGTTCTGCCAGACTGCAACGAGGTTACCCAAGGTCATTGTAAGGACGGAGAGGACTGCAAAAAGGTTGTTCCATTCGAACCCCTGAAGAGACGCCCACATCCCCTCGGGAAGATCGAGGACGCTGGAATCAATGAAAGAAACCTTGAAGAACCGGATCATCATGGCAAACCCCGCCGCCTTCGAGGCAACAGAAAGAAAGGCCGTGATCGTGACGGGAGCGCCCTCGTACACATCGGGCGTCCAGAAATGGAAGGGAACCGCAGAAATCTTATAACCAAATCCCGCTATAATGAGAATGCTTGCAACGAGGAGGGCAATCTCATTGACCTCACCGCCGCTGAGGGCTTTGTTGACTCCATAGATATCCGTGGCCCCTGTAAGGCCGTACAGTATCGACACCCCGTACAGCATCAACCCACTCGAGAGCGCTCCGTAGATGATGTACTTGAGCGACGCCTCGCTCGAATCTCCTGCATCCTTTGTATAGCCGGCAAGCACGTACGACGTCAGACTGGCAAGCTCCAGCGCGAGGATCATCATCAACAGATTCGCGGCTCCTGCCATCAGGTACATTCCGAGCGTCAACGCAAGCAGTAACGAGTAATACTCACCACGGTAGCGCGCGGCTGATCGCACTTCAGCTGAAAACAATGAGAAGAGAATAATAAGAATGGATGAGCACGCGATAACAGTCTTGAAGAACACCGAAAACGGATCGACAACCATCATTCCAGAAAAAATCGGTTGAGAGACGCCGGATTGTTCGAGGACGAAAAAAAGAGAAACGCCAACACCGAGAAGCGCCGAAACGGGAATCGCCACGTGCCCTTGTTTCCGGACGATCAGGCTCACAAGAATCGTAAGGCAGAAAGCAACCGCGAGAGCGGCCTCAGGCAGGAATTGCGAAAGACTATGCAGGATTTGTTCAACCATGGCCGCTTCGGCTCCCCTATGGCACCATCGCTACAGATTCGCCTGTTGAAACAACATTGACGAGGTGGTTCAAGGATGTCGTCAGCAGGTCCAGCAGAAGCGAGGGATAAATGCCGAGCACAATGACGATGATTCCCAGAGGTACCAGCGTGAACATCTCTCTTCCGTTGATGTCCGGAAGCCCGGCCCACTTGTCATTTGGCTTGCCGAGGAAAACACGCTGAATTGTCCACAACATGTAGGCCGCCGTCAGGACAATCCCGAGGGTCGAAGCAATCGTGATAATTCTGTGCGTCTGGAATGCTCCAAGGAAGGAAAACGCCTCCGAAACAAATCCACTGAGCCCTGGAAGTCCCAGCGCGGCAAAAAAGGCAACCATCATGATGCCCGTGTATTTCGGCATCGTAAGTGCCAAACCACCAAACGCATCGAGATCACGCGTATGCGCCCGGTCATAAATGACGCCGACAATCAAGAAGAGCATAGCGGTAATTGTTCCGTGATTGAACATTTGGAACACAGCGCCCACCATCCCCTGCGTGTTCAAGGCAGCCATGCCAAGGAGCACGACTCCCATATGGCTAATGCTCGAATAGGCAATCAGCTTCTTGAAATCCTGTTGTGCCATGGCACACAGTGCGCCGTACACAATGTTGATGAACGCCACAATGGCCAGGGGCACTGCATAGGCCTGGGCGATATCCGGAAACATCGGATAAC
>JACQPU010000119.1 GCA_016207365.1 Ignavibacteriales bacterium
ATCCAGGTTTCAACGACCTCGCCTTCGAAAGAATGTCTGCAATCCGCCCCCGCGGGAATCGAAGCCTGAATGATAATAATCCTGCAGAATACTCAGGTGCCGGTGCTGAACCGCTGCTATTCCAAATGTTCAATCCGATATGATGATGATAGCCATCGGCCGAGAGGAATAAAGCGCCTGGATAATCTTCCTGGGTCACATCGAGCCCAAGCACACCGTGGTAGAAGAGCGCGGAACGATCAAGCTGCGACACCTGAAGATGAATGTGACCGATCATGGTCTCGGGGTGGACACTGTCGTAACGTTGTTGTCCCGATACTTCATCGACCAAACCCCGCACATCTAACTGTGCCGTTACCATCCCAATACGTTTCCCGTTGCGTGGCCATTGCTCCGAAGGCCTGTCCCGGTACAGTTCCAAACCGTTGCCTTCAGGATCCGAAAGATAGATAGCTTCACTGACACCGTGGTCCGCAAATCCGTGGAAGCGCCATTGTCGTTCCGCTATATGACGGACTGTCCGGGCAAGCTCCTTCCTTCCCGGAAACAGGAATGCAATATGAAACAGTCCCGGCGAGGTATGCCTTCGCGGCTTGGCCGCGGAATCCCCTTGAAGTACTAGGAGGGCCGGTTCTTCGCCGGTGGCGGAGAAACGAATAAGGCCTGGAGTTCGACCAATCTCCCGCAACCCCATGATGTCCTGGTAAAAGCGTCCGACGCCGCCCTGGTCTTTGACTCTCAGTACTACTTCATCAACACGCGTAGATGCAAAATAGGAAACCATGAATCACATCGATGTTCTCTGCTTTGTCTTTAACAACCGGTTTGCCTTTGCTGTTCCCCGATTCGCGTTTCTCAGAGATTCACAAAAATTCCGGTGCCTGTTTCCTTCCGTTGTTTTCCGAAAAACTGTCCGCGATCGTCATATCCCGCTGCATACCAAAGTCCAAGGCGCACCGATCTCTGTCCTACATCAATCTGAAGACCCGCTTCGTACCGTTGTATCGATCAGTAGGATAGATCCTGCCGGAATTTGAGGTCCACACCGCCGTACAACGATAATACCGCTGTCAAAGGCGCGGAAGCAGAGAATCCGAACTGACCTGTTAACGGCTTGTCAAGTGGCCTGCCCACAACAAGCCCGTACGCATAATTCACACCCCCGTACGCCTGTCCGCCAACTTCCGGCAATGTCCTTACAATCGTGAAAACCACGTAATCTCTGCTGTAGTCGATTACCCCCGCCACCACAGAATCCGGCAGGCCATCTCCCAGGTGATGGCTGGTATGACCAAGACCCGTCCTCGTACGAAGATCACGAGACCACGCAATGTCGATCAGGAAAAAATCAATCGTGAATTCTACGCTCTGCACGCTAATACTTCTATCCGGATCAAGCCGGGCATGTACAGACGCCCCCGTGCTCACCTGCAAAGGATATTGCAGTACCGATAACTCGACAAGCGGTACGACACCGCCCAGCCCAACGCTTGCATCGCCATTTTCAAACACGCGAGAAGCCGCAAACTGGTGGGCTGATTCGTCGGCAAGGAAATCCTTGACGAGTCGTTGGGTCGGGAGGATCGTGAAAGGGGCGGCAAGAGAAACTTCCTGCGCGTGTGCTCCGATGGAAAGCAGAGCGGCACAGACAATGATTGCCGCACATCGGTGATGATTCATGGAATAGTACCAAGATGTTCAAGCAATTCGCGGATGTGATCCAAACGGCGGTCATTCGGAATGGATTCCGGAAGCTTGAGAGTGAGTTTCAGCTGTTTCCCGTCCTGGCGGAAACGTGGATGATGATCTTTCAATCTGAGTATTGCTTCAGTCAACTTCTGAAATCCCGAAGGCAGTTCTTTTCCCTCCTCATAGAAACTCTTTTGATCTGTCGGTGGCATCCAGATGACACAAGTCCGCTGGGAAAGCTGAATTTTCTGAAAGCCCAGAGCTTCGCCTGCCAGTTTCACTCGCACGGTTTTGAGGAGATTCTCGACCTCGGGAGGATATTCTCCAAACCTGTCTTCAAGTTCTTTCGCAATCTCGTTCACAGAATCATGATCCCGGAGGAGGTACAATCTTCGGTACACATCGAGCCGCTCGGAATCCGAGGAGATGTACACGTCGGGAATCAGTGCCTCGAGATCCGTTTCCAGAACAGTTTCAGTGACCGGCCCGGAACCTCTGTGAACAGTGAGATCGGAAAATTCCTCCTCTCTCAGCTCATTCACTGCCTCCTCGACAATTCTCTGATACATTTCAAATCCCATATCCAAAATGAAGCCTGATTGCTCCGCACCCAACAGGTTCCCAGCTCCCCGAATCTCCATGTCCCTCATCGCCAGGTTGAAACCCGATCCCAGTTCCGTGAATTCCTGGATGGCTTGAAGGCGGCGCAAGGTTTCGCGGGGAAGTGACGTGAGCGGCGGTGTCAAAAGGTAGGCATAAGCCTGAACATTGGAACGGCCAACCCGTCCCCGCAACTGATAGAGCTCCGCCAATCCAAAACGATCAGCGCGGTTGACGATAAGGGTGTTCACGCTGGGAATATCAATCCCGGACTCAATGATTTTCGTGCAGACAAGAACATCGTAGTGCCCTTCCAAAAACTCAAGCATCGTTTTTTCCAGTTCATGCCCCCTCATTTGTCCGTGCGCTGCGTGCACACGGGCTTCGGGAATATGCCTGCGCAGCAACTGAAGGATCTCATCCATCGTCTGAATGCGATCATGAATGAAATAGATCTGCCCGCCACGATGCATTTCCCTGAGGATGGCCTCACGAATGAGGCGAACGTCGAACTGCACAATTTCCGTGATAATGGGGAGACGGTTCCGCGGCGGCGTGTTCATGATCGATAAATCGCGGGCCCCAAGAAGTGAAAACTGCAGCGTCCGGGGAATGGGGGTTGCCGTCATCGTGAGGGTATCCACCGAGGCTCTGAGTGCACGAAGTTTCTCCTTTGCGCTTACCCCAAATCGATGTTCCTCGTCGATGATCAGTAAGCCGAGGTCCTTGAAATGCACATCCTTCGAAAGAAGCCTGTGTGTTCCAATGACGATGTCCGCGGCTCCGGACTGCAACCTCGCAAGGACTTCGCGCTGGGCCTTTTTCGACTTGAACCGCGTAAGACTTTCCACTCGAACGGCATACCGCTGCAGCCTGTCCATGAAGGTCAGATCGTGCTGCTGTGCAAGAATCGTCGTTGGGACAAGGACAGCCACCTGTTTCCCGTCGAGGACAGACTTAAACGCCGCGCGGACGGCGACCTCTGTTTTTCCGAATCCGACGTCGCCGCAGACGAGGCGGTCCATCGGTGCGTTTTGCATCATGTCGTTCTTCACTTCCATGGTCGCCCGGGCCTGGTCGGGAGTGTCTTCAAACATAAAGGAAGCCTCAAGCTCCCTTTGCCAGTGGCTGTCGGCAGAAAACCCAAAACCGGGTTCATGCTTTCTCCGGGCGTAGAGCGCGATCAGATCCCTGGCAATGTCCTTGATCCGTTTGCGGGCCCGTTCCTTCAGCCTGTCCCACTGAGGAGTACCCAATCGCGTCAATTTTGGAACATGACCTTCGCGGGAGGAGTATTTCTGGACCCTGTTCAGGAAATTCAGATTGACATACAGAACGTCATTCTCTTCATAGAGAATCTTCATTACTTCCTGCTCCCCCCGCCCGACGTTGATCGTTTGGAGTCCCGCGAATTTCCCAATTCCGTAATCACGATGTACAACGA
>JACQPU010000111.1 GCA_016207365.1 Ignavibacteriales bacterium
CCTTCACGAAGGGCAACAGGCGAGTCTCGGCGTTGCCGATTTCCTTCGAAAGCTGCGAGAGACCGTTATTAACAAACTGGCCAATGGAATTCACCGTATGCTGAAACATTTGGAGAGATGCCATGTCTTTCTGCTGCTCCCGCATTTCCACTTCCTGGCGTTCGCGCTTGCTCATTTCCCTCCGATAGAGATACCGCTCGAACACGCTGTTGATGGTAAGCGGAAGCCGGTCAATCTCAATGTGCTCTTTCGAAAGATAGTCGTAAGCTCCCAGTTTCATCGCCTCCACGGCAACCTCCTCGGACCCAGCAGCCGTCAGCATAATCACCGGGGTATCCACCTTGTTCTCATGCATCCAGGCAAGGACATCTAGACCGGACATCCCGGGCATTTTGTAATCGAGCAGGATAACGTCGTACGTGTCGGCCTCGAGTTTTTCGACAGCATCCTCCCCCGAATCGCTCATGGTCACTTCGTGCTTGTCCGAAATGCTCAAGGCAATTTCAAGGCTCATCCGAAACGAGTCCTGGTCGTCGACTACGAGGACACGCAGTGGTTTTGATGGCATGAAGGGTTTTGGCTCAAAATGGAGTTGAGGGATAGTAGAAAGAAATCAGCGAAATAACAAGGTCGCAGAGTCTGACGACACTACGGCAGATAGAGTTTGTTCCTGTGTAGATAGCGAAGAACCGTATCCGGCACGAGGTAGCGGACGCTTTTGCCCGAAGCAAGCCGCCTCCGAATCAGACTTGAAGAAACCTCAAGGATGGGGGCAGAGATGACCTCGGCATGCTTTCTGAACGGCAGATCTGGCGCGATGGCCATTCCCGGCCGAGGATACACAATGATGCGCGCCAGCTCAAGGATCCGCTCCGGCGACTTCCATGATGAGAACTCAAGAAAACTATCCGCGCCCATGATCAGCGAGAAATCCGACCCGGGATAAGTGAGAGTCAGAGTTTCCAGTGTATCAACCGTGTAGGACGTCCCCTTGCGGCGAAGCTCGATTTCTAAGCATGCAAATCGCTTGTTGCCGCGAATAGCCAGCCGTGTCATTGCCAGCCGCTGTGAGGTCGTGGCTCCCGGAGTCCGACGTTTGTGCGGTGCCTGAAACGCCGGAACAAAGATGATAACATCCAATGTCGCTGTCTCGAGGACGGACTCGGCAATAATGAGATGGCCAACATGCGGTGGATCAAATGTACCGCCAAGAATCCCGATGTTCTTCTTATGCTTCACGGGCAGCTTTCGCACCAACGTGTTCGTACACCTGCTGCGTCTTTTTGATCATGGTATCTACTATGAACAAGTCCCGAACCTTGTGTCCCGCCTGTTTTGCGTACTGCACAGCAAGACTCCTCGATCGCAGGAGGGCCAGAACTGCGTCTGCCAGTGCCTGTGGATTCCGCGGGGGAACCAGGATCGAATCCACGCCGTCTTCAAGGATTTCGGTGACGCCATTGACACGTGTCGCCACAATGGGGCGCTCGGCCGCCATTGCTTCAAGGAGAACGAGGGGAAATCCCTCCCAAAGGGAAGGAAGCACAAAGATTTCCATTGCGGCAAGCTCTTTCGCAACATCGTTGCGCACGCCTGCGAATTCAATGTGGCCCGACAAACCCAGACTTTGCGCACTGTTTTTTAAATCGTTCATCAATTCCCCATCACCAACGATGCGCAGAATCGCAGATGGTTCTGACGCAAGAACATGCTGCATTGCCTCAAGCAGGTAGATTTGTCCCTTTTGAATATGCAGACGGCCTATTGTACCGATGACCTGTCTTCGGACAGTCTTGCGTCTACGGGCAAATTTCTGAATATCGATACCATTCGTGATAACAACACTTTTCTTCTCGGTAACAACTCCGGCCGCGAGCCCCGCCCGATAGTCGCCTTGTCCAACGCAGATAACGATATCGGTACTTCGCAGGAGGAGCTTGTCTATAAAGGTATAGGTGAATCTCCGAATCCCCGGCGTGAAGTTAAGATAATGAATTCCGTGGTAGGTATGCACGATCCGGATTCCCGGAATCATTCCTCCCGCGCATCGTCCGTAAAAGCCCGCTGTGCCACCATGGGTGTGAAGAATATCGGGGCGAAACCGACGCAGAGCTCTCAATGTTCTTGCAATCGCCGTCAGGCTCGGATGGTTCGGCAGGTTGAGCGGCACATGACGAATGCGCCGCAACCGGATTTCGTCCACAAGATACCCTTCCTGAGGGCACGCTACTCCAACCTCGAACCTCGCTGGATCCATGCGCTCCGCCAGCGCGAGAAGCTGCCGTTGCCCTCCACCAACTGTCGCCTCATCAGTCATAAGCAAGACTCTCAGGCGTATCATTCCTCAGGCGCCTTTCCCGCAAGGCGGAGATAGACCTTCATGAAGGCTTGTTCGACCTTCGGACGATGTTTCTCGTAATAGACGATCTGACTCTGCCGGTATATCTTCTCAATCTCCTCGCGTCTCGTTCCCGAGCTGCCCCCGCCCAAGTGGGTCAACGATGGAGTTGACACATACTTCACCCTATAGCCCTTCCGGAGAGCGCGGGCACACAGATCCTTGTCTTCAAAGAACATAAAAAATCGTTCATCAAATCCGCCAAGTTGACGAAAGACGTCGCTCCGGATAAAGAGCGCAGCCCCGGTTACCCACTGCACCGTTCGTCCACGTCGCGCCCGCTCTGCATAGCGCATAGCAGGGCCCCAGCGTCGACGCAAGAGACTGTAAAGAACCTTGTCCACACATTCGACACGCACCGTAGGGAGCAATCCGGAAGAAAGCTGGAAGGTGCCATCCCTGTTTGCGAGCATTGGCCCAACGACACCAAGAGCGGGATCAGCATCGAACTCGCGAAGGACCGGTGTGACGAAGTCCCCAGTCGTTACCGTATCATTGTTTAGAAAAAGTAGGATATCACCGCGCGCTTGAGCGGCCGCGCGGTTGTTCGC